>JAAYDK010000450.1 GCA_012729295.1 Spirochaetales bacterium
AGCTTTTTATAATAGCAGATGCTTTTCAGGTTGGCTGTAAAACCTGCTTTTTCATAGGCGCGCCTGGCCGGTGCGTGGCCCTCATCCAGCCCGGTAACAACCTTGACAAAGGAGACACCTTCAGCCTTCAGGCAGTCAAAGACATGCTGATAGAGCTGTCCGCCGATGCCCTGCCCCCGATAGGCGCGATGCACTGCGTTCGTACCGATCGTACCCACCTTGTTCACGCGGTCAACCGTGTAGCTGATGAAGCCAACAACCCTTCCGTCCAGCATGGCGACATACCCGTTGTTTGCCAACAGTTCACGCGTGACCGTCTGCCGCTTCTCGTCTTGCCAGTTACTGTAAAAAGCGGCATACAGCTCATCGCCGATTTCATCGCGGAACACGTCACGGATAGGTGTCCAGGCATCAACCGCAATGTCACAGGCTTCGGCGATATGGTCAGGCCGGGCTTTTACGATAGTTGACTTTTGCTTTTCCATTTTCTTTATCCTCTTGCACCAATTTGGAGCCATCTGCAGCGCCAGGGTTTGTTCTGTATCGGGGTTAAGATCGACGCCTCCTGCAGGTATCCTGTTATCCTGGAAGATGCCTGTCTCAGGCATGCCTTTGCGTTCATGCGCTTGCATTTTTGCTGCGCATGGGCCTGCGGACACTCGTTCAGGGGATCAACAGGTCGACAATCACCGGCCGGTGGTCGCTGGTCATTACGGCAGGCACCTCGAGTACCTGCACCTGGATCGACGGGGAATGGAAAATGTAATCGATCCGGCGGTCGGGTTGATCTGATGGAAAGGTCATCTGCAAAGGGCCGTCGTCTGAGCGGGCCGCATCCTGAAGCAAGGCAAACATCGGGGCCAGGATCGGGTTGTCCTGGGTCATGTTCAGATCGCCGGCAAAAACAAGCGGTTCCGAAGCATTCCTGATGGCTTCAGCTGCCACCGTTACAGCGTTTATCTTTTCGTCGTCCACCAGGCCGAAATGACTGGCGAGCAAGGTGAGCGGCCGTCTGGCACCCACCTCAATGACAGCCCGCAGAAGGCAGCGTGTTTCGTAATACCCTTCCCCGCGTACCGGCGGGTCGGGAATGGGGACGACCTCGGCGCGGACAATCGGAAACCGCGACAGCAGCGCATTGCCATAGGCGCCGACGCCTGGCAGGCATGTCGCCTGGGCAAAGTAGCCGTCGATGCCCAACTGCCGGGCCAGCTGCATCGTCTGACCGGCTGAGTCGGGTCCGATTTCGCCGCCACGAACTTCATTGAGGACAACAAGGTCCGGTTTGAAGGCGGCAATCGTCCGCCCGGTTGCCGCGACATCAACTCTTTTTTGCTGATCGAAAATACGGCAGGAAGCGATGTTGTAGGTCATCAGGCGAAGTCGCATGCGAAGGTCCTCCAGAGGGACGAATAATCCATGATTTTTTTCAAGTATACCACAAGGGGTTCGATCAATTTCCATCGGCTGTTGTACACGGTCGCAACCGGTGTCTGGCGGTTAGATAACATGAACCATGATAACTGCCGGAACGGCGATTCTGAGTGCTTTGCGTCCATTTTCCGCTTGTTAAATTACATGCCCATGCCGCTTCTGATCTCACGAAAAGACGATCGTCCCGGTTCGGAGCGGCCAAAATCCGTTTCGAGACCTTCCTCTTCTTTGCAGGTCTGAAACAGTATGGTGCGCTGTGCATTGCTTTTATCTGCCTGATCGTTAATCATTAATATAGAACCAGACCCCCGGGAGGAGGATGCATGAGATGAAAAAGCCCAATATCTTGATGATCTTGACTGACCAGCAGAGCTGTTGGACACTGGGCGCCTATGGCGGCACCCTGGTGCAGACGCCGCACATCGACCGGATCGCTGCCGAAGGCGCACGACTGGACAATTATTTCACCAATTCCGCGGTTTGCACGCCATCCAGAGGCTGCCTGCTCACGGGACGCTACCCGCATGGCCACGGAGCCTTCCTCAACGACGTGCCTCTGGGTGCAGATGAAGTGACGCTTGCGCACATATTACGCGATCACCAGTACGAAACGGGGTATATCGGCAAGTGGCATCTGGACGGGACAGAAGCCAACCTTCGCGCTACGCTTCGGATCAGCGGCAACACGGCTGAACACGTTGGGATCCGCTTTCCGGATCATCCGCCAAGAATCGGCCCCTGTATTCCCCCTGAACGGGCAAGGGGCTTCGACGACTGCCGATACATGGTTGAGACCGGGCATGGTAAAAAGGTCATCGAACAGGCGGACGGATCGTTTACGATCAGCAATCAGCAAATCGGCGACGAACAGACTTATACAACCGACTGGCTGTTCGCGAAAGCAGATGCTTTTGTCAGCAGGAAACGGCAAAAGCCTTTCTTCCTGGTCCTAAGCATCCCCGACCCGCACACCCCCTTTTCCGTCAGAGCCCCATATGATCGGATGTACGCCCCTGAAGACATGCCGGTTCCGGAGACCTTTTATGACAGCAAGCCCGCTTGGCTGGAGACTGACGCAGCCCGCCACTGGACGTTACTTCCAGAGGGAATGACCGAGGAAAACCTGAAGAAAAACATGGCGCAGTACTGCGGTGAAGTCAAATGTATTGACGACAATGTCGGCCTTTTTCTGGACAGGCTGAAACAGCTGGACCTTCTGGATGAAACCATTTTGATCTTTACAACGGACCATGGCGAATACATGGGAGAACACGGGATCATGTATAAAAACCAGCTTTTTGAGACGGCCTACCACATTCCGTTCCTGATCCGCTGGCCGGGGCAGATCAGGCCGGGCACCGTCGTTGATTCTTTCATTTCCACGGTTGACATCCAGCAGACGTTGCTGGGCCTGGCAGGTGTTTCACCCTGCGGTCGTGAACAAGGCCGCGACGCTTCTCCTCTGCTGCGCGAAAAAGCCATTCCCTGGGAAGACGAAGTGTTTATTTATGGCTCGATGAAAAACCGGATCGGTGTCTTTACTCCGGAATACGAGCTGGCCTATGTCAAGGAGAACGTGGACAATTTGCTGTTTGACCGGGTTCAGGATCCGCTGCAGCGGCAGAATGTTTTCAATGACCCGGAACACAAACCGGCAAGAGAAGCGTTAAAGGCCAGGATCATCGCACATGCCAGGCAGTGGGGATCGCCAGAACTGGCTTGGCTGGAGACAGGCGCAAAAACTTAACAGGCGTCATATGAGCAGTCCCGCTGATCGCGTTGTCGGCGTTCATGCCAATGATCACGACAAACGGCTATAAGAGGCCGCGATTTCTCGCGGCCTCTTAAATCACATGTTCAGACGAATCGTCACGGAGCGTGAAAAGACTCAAGCTGGTTTTGGATGTTGACGATGATTTCATCGGTTCCTGTTTTGTTCAGTTGCCCGATTAAGGTGTCGAGGTCATCGGGATCGAAGGTGCCGGTCAGCAACGGCAATTCTATTTTTGCAAGGAGCTGTTGCTTTCGCAGCTCCAGCAGATCGGCAATGGGTTCATAGTCGGCAAAAAAGCCTTCGTGC
>JAAYDK010000171.1 GCA_012729295.1 Spirochaetales bacterium
GGCTTCTTTGGCCTACCACCGCTACCGGGTTTCGGTCCTCGCTGTCCCATGTTTCACACCTCCTTTGTCGGGCAGGGGCTATTCCCTCAAAAACTTACGCGAATTTGCACGCGAAGGCCCACGCCCGTTCCACGGGAACTGCGGCGTAGAGATTTGACCTCCCCCTACGGGTCAGTTGCCCTCCCCATGACCATGCTGGTGCCAGCGGTCACCGCGCTCGGCGTGGATCTTTGCATGACAGGCGGAGCACAGGCTCATGAGGTTGTCGTCCCGGTGGGTACCACCTTCAGAGAGCGGCAGCTTGTGGTGCACCTGCTCGGCCTTGACATAGTGGCCTTCCGACAGGCAGCGTTCACACAGTGGGTGCGCGTTCATGTACCTGTCGCGGATTCGTTTCCATGCCCGACCGTACCGTCGCTTGGCAGCCGGGTCGCGTTCATACTTTTCATAGCGCCGGTTCTCCAGCTTTTCATGTTCCTCGCAGAAGCGCCCGTCCGTCAGGTTAGGGCATCCCGGAAAGGAGCACGGCCTTTTTGGTTTCCTTGGCATGTCACACCTCCTCGGCATAAGAAAAGCCTCCGCAGGATTCTTCCCACGAAGGCTCGTCTCAGTATTCGCTTTTCGCTATTGTAATAATATCACAGGTGGCGGGTATCATTCTACGAATCGAAGTATCCTGATTTCGTTCCCGTCTTCTGACCTTGCGGCCATTGTAATAGTATCACAGGATGCGGGTATCAATCTATGCCACGAAGTATCATGCTGCCAGCAGCCGGTCGCAGACATCCAGTGCGGCGTTGTGGAGCTTGTACAGATGGTGGATGGAGTAGTTCATGTCCACCGCTATCTGCTCCCATGTCTTGAAACACAGATACCGCAGCTCCAGCACTGTCTGATATTCTGGATTCTGTACCTTTTTAATCAGGTGCATGATGTCCTGTTTCAGATCCACCAGCGCGTCAATATCAGCGTTGATTTCCTGCTCCAGCGTGACCATCTTCAGAATCACGTCCTCCATGCGGTTCAGGTTGGGAGAAGCACTGCGCGGCATGTCGCTGATGGTGCTGGTGGCCTTTGTTGCCAGATCCCGGAGCGAGGCGACCTGCTCGATCTTACTGTTGATCCGGGAGTCGATCCGGTAGGCCTGCGACAGGTAGCTTTTTGCCTTCCGGCGCTGCTGGGCTTCCGTCCGCTCCACCGCAGCGAAAGCGGCAGCAGCGGTCAAATCCATATATCCTTCAGAATTTCGATTATTTGCCATGTGGCACCTCCAGTTCTTCAATTTCGATATAGATGCCGGTCGGATCATCTGACCAGCGCTTTTCTACAATCTCCCGGACGACCTGTGCGTCATCGTTCCAGAATCCGCACCGCGTCATGCAGTCCTTCAGGAGCTTTTGCAGGTTATCCGTGTCCGGCTTGGTGATCCGCCACTCGCCGTTCTTGTGCGACCTGCCTTTCGGGAACAGCCACAGCGTCCTGAGCTGCAGGGCACCGGTCAGCGGCTTATCCGGCCTGTGACCGGCGAGGTGTGCGGTCAGGAGGTCTTTTGCCTCCTTCACCGGAGCGGGATCATAAAAGAGAGGCTTTCCATGAACGACACGAACCTGTTTCTCCTGTGCCGTCGCGGTCGGCGGTCTCATTGCGATGAAAAATTCCATGATTCTGTGTTCCTTTCCGAAAATCAGGGAAAAGCCCATGTCCCACGTTCCGCTGTGGGGAAGGGCGGGCTGTCAAGCCCTTCCCACACACGGAGCGTAGCGGAGGAACGAAAGTGACTTTATATAAGGCCGTTTTCCGTTCCAAAGGGAAAAGCGCTCATTCCCGGTTTTCCGTCTTACTGATCTTGGCTACAAAACCGCCTTTGATGACATACTCGTCCTTGCATTCTTTGATCCGGTCTCTGGCGCAGCGGGTGCTGACACCCATGTAGTCGGCCATTGCCTCCAAGGACACCGGCGTTTCGATGGAACATACGTCATAGGCAGCATCAATGCTGGCCTTGCGCTCCTCGGCGGTGGTGTATTTCTTGCTCCGGGAAAGATTGCCCATTGGGGAACCTTCCGCGTAGGCAGCATCCAGATCGCCGGAATTGTCGATGCGGTGGATCGGGTACTCAAACCAGAAATTGACCGGCACGATATTGGGAAACTCCCGGAGGGAGGATTCCAGCCGCCATGCAGTGGCATTGCCGTCGCGGACGTTGTTCTTCAGATCGTCGGAGAGCTCCAGCTGGATCATGTCGAGCTGTGCATCCGGGTCACGGGCAAATACGCCAGAGCCGGAAGCCCTGTCCATCGCACGCTTGGCACCCTGAGCACCTTTGCTGTGATGATGGCAATAAATCGTACTGCAGCCGGTCTCCGTGCAGATCTTGTCGAACTGATTGCAGAAAGCGCCCATCTCGCTGGCATTGTTCTCGTCGCCGGTGATGACCTTGTAAATCGGGTCGATGATGATGGCGTCGAAGTGCTGATCCCGGACGCGGCGGATGAGCTTGGGCACCAGCTGATCCAACGGCACGGCATGGCCGCGCAGGTTCCAGATCACGATGTCGTCGGAATGCCTGATCGGGATGCCCAGCGCCTCATAAATCCTGAGAAAGCGGTTGATCGCCGAGGCCGGATCGATTTCCAAATTGACATAGAGTACGCGGCCTTTTTTGCAGGGAAAGCCAAGCCATGTCCGGCCTTCCGCGATGGCGATGCAGAGCTCCATGAGCAGAAAGCTTTTACCGGCCTTACTGCTGCCGGAGATCAGCATCTTGTGCCCACGACGGAGAATTCCGGTGATAAGCTCTTCAGGCAGTGTTGGCGGATTATCCTTAAATTCCGACAGGGACACCATGCCCGGAAGCTCGTCCACGATGCCCTCGGCGTAGTCCATCCACTCAGCCCAGCTCTTTCTGCCGATGTTGGTGGCGACAAGGTACTGCCGGTTTCCGTTACGGGTGACGCCGGGCATGCGCGAGAGCCTGCTGGGATTGCGATTCTGTTTGTCAATGGAGACACCGTTTTTCTCCAGAAAGTCGTACAGGAATTCCACGCGCTTACGGTATTCGTCATAGTCCTCTGCATCCACGCGGACGATGGCGTGGAGACTCTTGCCGCCAGAGTGAACAAGGCAGGCAATCGGCAGCTCAAGCTTGCGGAAGATGATGCCCTGCTCGGCGATGGGAAGGGTATCCGACTCCACCAGCGCAAAGCGGAACTTCGTGATATTCTCGTTTTTGACGCCTGCGCCATCCACGGGGTTGAAGCGAATCCAAGCGCCAGCTTCCGGTTTCCAGTCGCCGACCGTCGCGCCAATATCGTCCGGATGCTTTTTCAGGGAGGCGATGAGCTCACCGGCAGTCCGGTCATAGACACCTTTGGATGGCACCCACTTGTCGTCCTCATTTTTCCAGACATCATTCGTCACATAGGCCACGCGGTCATCCGTGTCAAAAATTGTCGAAAGATAGGTGATCAGATCCTGCGTTGGGTTCCACGGCTCCTGCGAGAAACCGGTGAAGCCATCATCGCCGTCATATTCGATAGCATCGTCCCATGCCATGCAGCCGTCCTCACCGCCGAAGGGAGTCCAGCCACGATCTTTTGCCATTTGCACGATGGTTCCGGCCTTGACGGGATTGCCGTGGCCATGAAAGCTCTTCCATGTACGCTCACACTCACCGGGCTTATACCGGACGTCGTTTTTACTCCAATCGTCCCAGATGCTCACCGGGTATCCTTCCTCCTTGAGCGCCATGCCGACTGCGATCCAGTCGGCACGGGTCAGGGAGGCAACATCTATCGATTTCAGGGCTGAAAGAATATTGTTGTCCATGTGTCCTCCTTACGGTCTGTACAGGGCAGGCGTCATACCGAAGGGCACGCGCCAGTTGTTATCTGCGAGGCGGGAGATCATGTTGCTGGCATCGTCGAAGAGCCATGTCCCCACCTGCAGGAAGCCATACCGCTCCAAACAGCGGATCTGTTTCGGCGTGGCGAGGCCTTCCTGCTGACGGCGCTGCAGCCGGTCAATGAGCATGGAGGCCATGCCGGAGTTGGTGACGGAATCGGCGAAAATACCACGACGCTCCAGAAACTCCAGCTGCTTCTTGCTGGGCGGAGCCATCTCCCATGCGAAGGTGGGCACATAGTTCGCCAAGTCCTCCGCAGCGATGCTCATGGCATACTGCAGCGGATCGACCAGCTTTCGTTTGCGGCGGCGCATCTCCGCCAGCTCCCTTGCCAGTGCCTGTTCACGCTCCGCGAGGACATCCCGTTCCGCCTGCTCCTCGGCTTCAATGAGGTCATAGACGGAATCGTCCTTCATAAGCTGATCGTCCATCTTCTGGGCGATGACCGCATCCTTGGAAACCAGCGCGGACGGCCTGCAAAGGTCATGCCGCTCGGAGAGCCAGAGGAAGTCAAGAAGCAGTAGATGGTCTTTGCCGGTTTCCGGACTGAGGCGCATGCCGCGACCAACCATTTGTTGATAAAGGCTTCTAACACGGGTAGGCCGGAGGATCACGATGCAGTCCACGGCGGGACAATCCCAGCCCTCAGTCAGTAGCATGCTGTTACAGAGCACGTCATACCGACCGGCTTCAAAATCTGCCAGCACCTGTTCCCGGTCATCGCTGTTGCCGTTAACTTCGCAGGCACGGAGGCCGACGTCATTCAGCATCCGGCAGAACTTCTGGCTGGTGGCGATCAGTGGCAGGAACACCACTGTTTTCCGGCTTTGGCAGTAGTGCCGCATCTCCACGGCAATCTGTTCCAAATAGGGCTCCAGTGCGGTGCCAATCTCGCCCACGGCATAGTCGCCGTTTGACATTCCGACGCTGCCGATATCCAGTTCCAGCGGGATCATCTGCGCCTTGATTGGCACGAGGTACTTTTCCCGGATGGCGCGGGACATGGAATACTCATAGGCCTGAGAGTCGAAATACTGGCCAAGAGTCTGCTTGTCGCCTCTGTCCGGCGTCGCGGTCACACCGAGGACATTGGCATCCGCGAAGTGCTCCAGCACTCGCTGATAAGTGTCGCTCAGGGCATGGTGTGCCTCGTCGACCACGATGGTTTTGAAGTAATCTGCCGGGAACCGGGCGAGGCGCTTGGGCTGGGCAAGGCTTTGAACAGAGCCGACCGTCACCGGAAAGAGACTGCCGAGGGAGCTGCTTTCAGCCTTTTCCAAAGCAGAATCAATTCCGCAGGCGTCACGGAGTTTATCTGCAGCCTGCGTCAGGAGCTCGCCGCGATGTGCCAAGACCAGAGCGCGGCTACCGTCCTGAATTTCATGCTGTATTACAGAGGAGAAGACCACGGTCTTGCCAGTTCCGGTGGGGAGCACCAGCAGCGTGCGCTGGTGCCCTTGATCCCACTCGGAGAGAACGGCATCCCGTGCTTCACCCTGATAGGGTCGAAGCTCGTACATGGGACACCTCCTTAGTCAAAAGGGAGCTCAGAATCGTCGTCAATCTCCATGAAGCCGTCCGCCGTCATACCGGGCATCTTCTCCGGATCAAAATCGAGGTAGCGATCCACGTCGTTAGTCGTGCGCTCGGTGCCGTCAGTGGCGGTATAGTTGCGCGGCTTGATGTGGGCGCGGCCACGGGAACCGATGACGGCGTTCCAGTTCATAACGAGGCGCTGGCCTTTCTGCTTCTGGCCTATGCTCCGGAAAAAGCTGCTGATTTTCCATTCGAGGGAGCGGTACAGGATCAGGTCAGTGCGGATACGGGCAATGCCGTCGTCGGTCTTTACCTGAAGGGTCAACGAGGCCTTATTGCACGGTGGGATCTTCGCGCTGCCGGGATAGCGCCCACGCTCGAAGTCGACGACCTCAAACACGTAATCGCCCTCCGGCAGGGTGATAAACTCCTGACCGTCATTTTCAATAGCGTCGTCCCAATCGAAGCAACCGTTGTTGGCTGCGCTGTTCTGGTAGTAATCAGACATTGTTGTTGTCCTCCTGAATCATGTTTTTGATCTGGTCAAAGTGCTTGATGCACCAGCCAGTGATGAATTTGTCGGTATAGGTTTCGATGGCAGCGTCTGCCGGGTAGTGGCCTTTACTGGCGACCACCTTCTGGAGCTGTGCGTCGGTGATCCCGGCATCCGCCATAAGAGTACGGAGCTGGTCGATGGGCTTTGGCTCCGCAGGCGCGGGAGCGGTCTTACCGAAGATGTGCGCAATACTGCTAAAGTCCAGATCCAGCTCGTCCGGCAGGCCGTGGCGATTTTTCGCATCCCAACAGGGATGGTGTGTTGTGAACATGACGCGCTTACCGCCAGCTGCATGGTTGGTGTTGCTCTCGCTGCGCACGATGAAGGTTTTGTAGTTTAAGAACAATAGGAGGTCTGCCCATTCTTTGAGAAGCGGTGCGACCTGCTTACTGAGCTTCATCTCCCAGCGGTCAAAGGCACCGGCCTCGTCCGGGAGCTCCTGCTTACGCTGTTTGGCATGGGCAACGATAACCACATGCTTACCGGAGACGATGACGGCATCGCAGGCTGCGAGGAAGCGGCTCCACTCTTCGGCGAGGTAGGTATAACCTTTGCCGTAACCGAAGGACTCGATGCTTACTTGCTTGTACTTCTGGCAGACATGGGCGACGCAGAGCTGCTCAGCCCAATCCGCAGTGTCGACGATCAGCGTCTTACAGATGTCCGGCGTGGCGGCGACCTCGTTCAGATCGGCGAGAAGATCCTCCCACGTTTCTGGCTTTTCGATGCGGCGGACATCCAACTGCGCGGTGCCGCCTTCGGTATCAATGAAGAGCGGATCAGGGAACCGGCTGGCGAAGGTGCTCTTCCCGATGCCTTCGCTGCCGTACACGACCGTCTTGACGGCTCGGTCGATCTTGCCGGTAGAAATCTTGAGCATGATGATTCTCCTCACTTCAAGCTGGTGGAGTAATCCTCGACCACGGCGCAGCCGGGTACGGACACTCCGGAGTTAATGAGCTTTTTGACTTCGGTCTTGGCGACCTCCGGTGCCGGGATGCGGAAGCAGTCGAGATACTTATGCCGCTTGAGCCATTTGACTGCTTTCTCGGAATCGGCGACCTCCACATGGCTGGTTTTCCTATAAGAGAAGGTAGCGATCCCAAGCGGCGTCTTCTGACCGGCGCACTCGCGGTCGAGAATCTTCATCAGGCGATCCTCTTTCCGGGTGAGTGCATCCCGACGTTCCTTCAGGCGCTGCTCCTCTGCCTTCAGCATGGCGGCCTCGGCGCGGATGTTCAGGACGATCTTGGCGAGATACTGGAGAATGGATGTCCGCTCCATGTCCAGCGCGTGGATCTGATCCATGACTGCATCGTAGTTTTCACCGACCTCACCGGTCTCGGTGTCAACATCCAGCTGATCCACCAGCTGGGCGATGGATACGTTGATCTCATAGAGCTTCATGGTGCATTCTCCTTTCCTGCCGCAGAGGGCAGTCGCATTCCGCTTTTCGGTTGGTCTGGTAGGAAGCAGCGGTGAGCTTCCGTGCCAGCCTGCGCGATACCACAGAGATGGCAGTCAGCACATCTGCCAGCTCCCGGTCATCCGGACGGCGGGTATCAGAGTAAGATGAGTAGTTTTTCATGACGATGTTCACCTCCAATCAGCTACTCCACAGGGTTGCCTCTTGCCTACAAGAGCTGTTGGAGGTGAACGGGCTGTCTGTCCGGGATGATCGAGAAAATTTTTCATTTTCTTTCCCGGCGCTTTTTGAGCTCGCGGCGGAGCTTCAGTTTTTTATCTGAATAGGTGGACTTTGCCATGCCCAGCGCCTTGGCAGCAGCACGGTCGTCGAGGCCGTCCATGAGGACTTCTGCGATGCGTCGGCCATTCGGGTCAATCTCGTCCAGCTCGGCCAGAAGCTCTTCGAGCAGGATCGCGTCCATCACGATGCTTTCCGGATCTGTGCTGGGGTCTGCAGGCTCCAGCTCATAGGCGTCGTGGAGATCATCGAGAGATGAGTGGTCGCCAGTCATGCGAAAGCGGCAGGTGCCGCAGTCACCTTCACAGAGCTGCCAGCGACTGAGGGAACACTGGCCGTGGCGTCGGGCAAAGTCATGGCAGCGCCAGATCGGTCTGTACCATTCGAGGTAGACCTCTTCGGTGACGGGAACGGGCTGACCATTCAGATAAATGAGTCTGTTTGCGTCTGAAGACATAAAAAAACCTCCGTTTCTTGCCCGAAACGGAGATCTTCAGATGCAGAGCAGACCACTGAGGAGGAGCGCAATGTCAATCCAAACGGTATCCGTTTCGGAATTTGACAGCGTCCTTTCGGTGGTTGCTGTGTTTAATATTTGCCTCCTGCTGAACCGAAAATGCCCTGCAGAGCTTCAAGCAGGAGAAAATTTCTTGATTTTCGAATTCAAATCGGCGAACAGCGAATTTTTTATTGCGATCTTGAACCCGACATGGTAGAATAATTAAAATGTGTTTGACACATTTCAACTTTCTAAGGTGGCCGCCTTATGCTTCAGATTTTATCTGAAGATGAGAGGAAAGTAATTATCGCGAAATTGCAGTGAAATTGCAGTAGAATTTCGATTCTATGAGAAAGGGGTTCTGTAAGGGTGAAGGAATATAATGTTTCATCGCTGATCACTATCCTGATGGATATCATTGCTGATTCACAAATCAATACAGGGACAATAGTGCTCGAAGCGGTTGCAACACACCCAAACGTGAATGTTGATGTCACGCCTACCATGATCTCAAATCTCATGAATCGAAAAACAGATGTGCATGGAGATATAAAACGCGGTGCGTCACAGAAAGCGGTGGCTGATTATGCACAAACAGAATTAAACAAAAAACTGATGCCACGCATCAGTCCTTTGAGAATGGATGATTTTTGCACACAGGTAATCGAAACGATGCGAATGGATTCAAAAGTATCCAATGGCATCTGTGATCTTATGCAAAGAACATATGCGGATAAGGAATACCTTGAGTTTGCAACTAATGCTGTTCTCTACGCTCTTAGCGTCACCAATTTGCCGAAGGACGCAGTTACATCACCTGAAGACATGCTTTTGCTATCTCAATCCAGCTATAAATGTCCACTAAAGGGTGAACCACTTTGGAAGAAGGCACGAAAGAACAGCGAAAAGTATATCTATTCATTTCAAATTGTAAAAATTTACCCGGAGAATCTTCCGGATGAATTGAAGCCGATGTTTGATATGATTCATCCTCCTCCCCGTAGTTTAGAGGCGGATGATAATAGGATTCCATTATGTAAGGCGTGTGCTGAAGCGTATGCGAATGATCCCTCGGCTGAAACATACAAGAGACTTTTGGAATGTAAGCAGCGCATTCTGAAAAAGCAACGAACTGACAAAATCGCCGCTGAATCCGCTATTGAGGATGAAATCGTTACAATTATTAAAGCAATTGCATCTGCTGACGGCGAGGCAGGATTGGAGCCATTCACGGATGTATTGAAGATAAAAGAAAAAATCCTCCCCAAGAATTATCTCTTAGAGGAGGCGATACACGATGATGTTATAAAGTTCTATCCGTTTATTGAAGAACAGTTTTCTTTGCTGGACGATTATGGAACTTCGACCTTCAACATCATACGATCTGAGGTCTCTGCTTGTTATGAAAAATATGAGCGCGAAGGATTGGAACAAAACGAGATCTTTGAAGAGCTATCTGAGTGGATACTCAAAGCTAACGGATTAGGAAAAAAACTAAAAATTGCCGCAGGAGTCGTGGTCTCGTTTTTTGTTCAGAATTGTGCTGTTTTCAAGCCTCTTCAAAGGACAGAAATGAGGGGAGACGATGATGAAGATGAGGAGGATATATGAGATTGCCGAGCAGAGTGACTCCATATAGGAACAGTACATTTGCGAAGTTTCCAAAAGTGCTGTCGCTGCTGAAGGAACGAGATATGTATCCTCAAGAACTGTATAGGCAGGTAAAAGGAAAAAACTTCGAGGTGGCAGACTTTATCGAAGTGATGGATTGTTTATATCTCTTGGGCAGAGTCGAATTATCGAAGGGAGGTGTGTTGCGTTATGTTGATGGAAGTCAGTTGTGATCGCTTTGAAAGCTATGGGCAAACGCGGCCACCTATCGTTTTTCATAAAGGGCTTAACGCAGTCGTTGGAACTGAGTCTGGAACTAATTCTGTTGGCAAGTCTACCTTCTTGATGATTCTGGACTTTGTTTTCGGCGGTGATGATTATATTAAAAAGTCCAAAGAGGTGCATAAGGTCACCAATGTCGGGCCTCATGTCATAAAGTTCAAGTTTGAATTTGATGGCCAGCCATATTTTTTCACGCGGTCAACAGAGGAAGGCAAGTATAATAAGGTGGTTCCCTGCGATGAGAATTATCAACCACTCGAAGGAGAGGAACCTATAAGCATCCCAAAGTACCATGAGTTTCTGGCTGAAAAATATGGCTTTAACGAAGAAGGACAGACATGGAGAGGATGCGTTACCCGTGCTATTCGTGTCGACCGAAGAGAGACTGTTGATACTGAGAAGCCCTTGAAGTCATATAAAGCGGAACCAGACCGTGACGGGATTGTCGCGCTTATTAAGCTCTTTGGCCTTTATGGAGATGTCAGCGATCAGCATAAAGCGAAGGAAAAGGCTGCAGATGAAGAACAGGCCTATAAAGATGCGTTGAAGCATGACTTTATTCCCGGTGTGAAGAATCCGACTGAATATAAAAAGAATCTGGAACGGATAGAAACAGTACAGGCTTTGATTAGCGATCTGGCAAAGAAAAGCGATGAAGGCCTGCTGGAATTGACGTCGTTACAGGCAGAGCAAATAAGCGAAATAAGAAACCAGATCGCGGCTTTCAGAAGGCAGCGCTCTATCATGGAATCGCAGAAGCGTGCGATAGAGCAAAGCAGAATAGAAAAACAAAGGAAAAAACTGCAGTCTGACTATCATGAGCTACTGCAGTTCTTCCCGGAAATTGACGTTCACAGGCTGGAAGCCGTGGAGAATTTTCACCGGCAATTATCCAGTATCCTCAACAGCGAGCTCCGGGAAAGTGAACAGAATATTGATGCCATGATCGCACTGGCAAATGAACAGATTGCAAAGCTGGAGGAGGAACAGAAACGGATTAGCCAGATTCCGAATGTTACAAAAGCCACGCTTGATCGGTATGCCGAGCTCCAGAAAGAGCTATTAGAGTTGCAGTCTGCAAATCGGACTTATGAAAAAAAGACTGAACTGAAAAGGGCTACCGAAAGCCTATCAGAAACACTGAATAAAGCAATAGTAACTGAAATGCGCCGTGTTGAGGCAAAGCTGAATCCCCTCATGGATGAAATGAACGAAACGTTGTATGACGTCCGGATTAAGCCTCCTATGTTAAGTACCATGAGCGCTGACTTATATGAGTTTTCTACTGAAGACGATAATGGGACTGGAATGAGATACAAGGGAATGATTCTCTTGGATATTGCCTTGATGCGTACCACCAAACTCCCGTTTATAATCCATGATTCTCTGATGTTCTCTAATGTTGAACGAGAGGCTATAGAAAGAATAATTGATCTGTATATGCAGGAAAAAACCAAGCAGGTATTCATTGCAATCGACAGGCCTTTGTCAGCATCATATCGTAAACTTGTGGAGGAACAAGCGCAGGTGTTGTATTTATGCCGTGGTGGTAATGAATTGTTTGGCAAAGCATGGAACCGGAAAAAAGATCCCACACCGGATGACAGTTCTACTGACAATCAGCAAGCGTTACCAGCTCCGGTTGAAGAAGGAGCAGACGGTCAACTAAAGATGTTACTTGAAGAAACGGAGCCTGATTCAGAATCAGATCCCGTGGATGGTAATGATACGGAGGAATGACATGCATATCACTTACAAAAAACTGTGGAAGATACTGATTGACCGAGATATGAAAAGGCAGGATTTGCAGAAGCTTGCAAATATCAGTGCTTCCTCTATTGCTAAGCTTGGGAAATGCGAGAATGTAACAACAGAGGTACTTATCAAGATTTGTCAGGCACTGAAGGTTGATCTTTCCGACATTATGGAGCTTGTTGAAGATGATAGTGTAAGGGAGTAACTTCACAGCATTAATCTTAAAAACACCATGCACCAGAAAGAAATCAAGATCCCTGATAGAGAAAGGTTTTTGTTTTATGGACGAAAATATCCAAGTTGGTAAATATACCCTTGAATCACTTACTACGGGCATGTACTCCGATCCAAAGATCATCTATAGAGAGTATATCCAAAACAGTGTTGATGCCCTTGAAGCGGCAGTTCAATGCAATTTGATAGAGCCCCAAAGCATGAGAATCGATATTATTGTTGATGCAGAAAATGCTTATATATCGATACGTGATAACGGGACAGGAATCAACAGCTCAAATGCCGTTCCAACGCTGATGAATATCGGTAGCTCTCAAAAACGTCATTCTAATAATAGAGGATTCAGAGGCATTGGAAGACTTGGTGGAATGAGTTACTGTGGAAGGCTTGTCTTTACGACTTCTGCAGAAAATGAGAATACAAAGACAATCGTAGAATTTGATTGCAAGAAACTAAGGCAGCTTCTGGTACCCGGCGCAAATGAAGATATGGATCTTGCAACAGTCCTTTCAAATGTGACTCAGATTCGACGTGAAGACGAAAAGAAGGAGCGGCATTATTTTCGCGTAGAGCTTTTTGATGTAAGTGGCTTTTCGGATCTTCTTAATATTGAAACTGCAAGAAGTTATATAGCGCAAGTTGCGCCTTTACCATACAAATCTCGTAGTTTTTTCTACTCTCCTGATCTGCACCGATTTCTCAGTGAGAATGGGTATGAAGTCGAGGAATTTCCTATCTTCTTGGGAGAAAGTAATAGTGAGCTTGAACCTATATATAAGCCCAATCGCCACAGATATCATTCTGATAGAAACAAGAAGAAAAATGATGAAATTCTCTCTCTTCGTACATATCGAGTCGAAATAGATGGAGAATTATATGCGCTTGGATGGTACGGAGTATGTAATTGGCTTGGCTCCCTCTCTGAACATGAAATATCTGGTATTCGTGTAAGAAAAGGTAATATACTGATAGGTGATAATCGGACTCTGAATAATATCTTTAAAGAGGCGCGATTCAATGGTTGGACACAAGGTGAACTTTTTGTTGTAACAGATAAATTAATACCAAACGCACGTCGGGAC
Source organism: Spirochaetales bacterium (assembly GCA_012729295.1). Taxonomy (GTDB): domain Bacteria; phylum Spirochaetota; class Spirochaetia; order Sphaerochaetales; family Sphaerochaetaceae; genus JAAYDK01. The sequence goes on from JAAYDK010000171.1 coordinate 13,165, forward strand.
GATTTTGAACAGAATGAAGCTTACTATAAGCTTATAGCGGCTCTACAAGATGGGGTTGGAACCGAGATTACCAAATTAATCCGAGAAGCCTCATCCCTTAGAAACGATGTATCGGCAAAGGTAATTACGGAAGTTCAGAAGCAGGTAAACGATGCGACTGTAACAGTAGCAGAGGGATTTAACTCTTCTGTTGACAAAAGCCGTTTACTTGATCAGCTAACTGCGGCAGAAGAAACGCTAAAGAAAACTAAGGTTAGAGAAGACTTAAAGCCCAAAAAGGACGAGCTTCAACAGCAGCTTGCTCAGGCAATAGAAAATGTTGCGGATAGTAGCAACTATAAAATGAATCAAGTCAATACAGGCGTTGACAAGAAGAGCAAGAAGATTCTTGCAATCGTTAGCGATATCTTATCAGAAAAACTTGCCAAGCCGTTAGTAGATGACATTATTGAGGAGATAGTTACAGTACTTAACGGAAAGAAGGAGTAAGATGGAAATACTGCCGTCGGAGTATCAACACATCGATCTTTCCCGCAATGAAAAGATCTTTGTAAGGAATATCATGTCGAATGATCAATATGGCTATTTGCTTCTCGACACCAATCCGGCCATGCTTCCTAATGAGAGCATGCATACTTTAGTGTGCTCTGATGGTGTATTGTTCTTGAAGTTCTTCGAGGGGTTTGAAGATGCTACTCAGTACGGGATTATCATGCCCATGATGATGAGCGGATTGTATAGCCAGACAAGTAATGTTATTACATCAAAATTACTCTCCAATAAGGCTCTTATAGATAAGAAGGGAAAGCTGAAATTCTCGATCAACATATTGTATGTATTTCCTGCACTTAAGCGCGAAGAAGTCGCTGGTGCAGGTGATGAGAGTTTAAGAGAGTTTACAAAGAATCGTTGTCTGTTCAAAGAAGATCTTCAATTGGTCAGGACAGGGTTGCATGATCTCGAAACCTCTTTTCTCGCACAACCTGTTACAGAAGTGTCGACGGAATCATTTGAAATTAATAATGAGAATATAAATTCTATTCTCCAACGAATCGCTCCTGAGTATGTTACGATAAGAGTTTCATCTATAGCCGATCAGGAAACTAAAGCAGGGGCCGATAATGAACTGCTTGTAGTCACTGAAAATGATGCTGCTGTAAAAGCGTTTAGACTCGATGCTGAACAGATCAATATCGTTAATAAAATCAGGAAAGGAGATCAACTGATTCTTGCCTGCGCAGGATCTGGAAAAAGCGTCCTTCTTATTGCGAAATGCTTCAAGGCGGCGACAATGAATCCAGATAAGCAGTTTCTGATCACCTGCTATAATAACAATCTTTATTCGCTTTATACATGGTTTATAGATCGAGCTGGACTGAGAGCGAAGAACGTAACGTGCCTTACTTTTCACACTCTTTGTAAAACACTTTTATTACGGAATGGTTACCATGCTGCTCATGGAGATTTTGATGGATGGGTAAATAGCGCAATCCATCGTTTAAATGCTGGTCAAATAAAAGAGAGGTATTATGGGATCTTCATTGATGAGGTTCAGCAGTTTGAACCAGAATGGTATAAGTTCTGTTTTAATCTTTTAGAAAACAAGACAAACGATGATCACTTGTTTGTTATTTGCGGAGATAAAACTCAGAAGCTCGCAAACCTCCAAAGGCACGGTAGGGCACCATGGAATGCTGGAGAAGGTTATCCGAGTTATCGCGGTGGCAACAAAAACATCCGGATTGAACGTAATTACAGAAATTGTATTGAGATTAACGAATACATCAACCGATATGTTAGCAACGCGAAGCAATACTTGCTGAATATCAATCAGAGCATGGAACTTGATCCCGATGAGTTTTTACGAGGAAAGAGTGTTTTTCATGGAGAGGGCGTAAAGATAAAGCATCTTCTCGATCGTTCGAATCAAGGGGAAGCCAGAATGGTCGCAGAATCAATACGTCAGATTCATGATGAATACGGAATTCCATATGATGAGATCGCAGTTATCATGTTTAATAAGTCATATAGAAAACGATTTGTAGGATGGAACAGTAAATCATATAATTTGGAAACACCTCTCATGGCTCTTCTTAAACAAGAAGATATTCCCTTTTGTACGATGTATGGAACTGATGAAAGTTGGGGCGCGAGATACGGTGACGATGGTGGAGTCAGATTTATTAGTTTCCAATCTACACTTGGTCTCGACTTCAGAGCCGCTATTGTTTGCGGATTAATTCCGCTTGGTGAATACAATGGCACTCGGAATCCAAATTGGGAACAGATAAAAGATGATGAAGAAAAATTCCAAGAAATGTTGAAGCACGCCGAAGATGATATTCGATTTCTCTACGTTGCGTGTACAAGAGCCAAAGAAATACTACATATTATTTTGCCAGAAACAAGAGAAACCTCTGTTTATGTAAGAATGCTTGAGGACGCAGAATAAGTGAGCGAAAGAAGGACAAGTATGAGTGACTTTATTCAATACGACACCTCGGAGCTGATCGTTGGTGGTGTAAATATTGCTGAAGCAATACAAAGCGACAAGAAGCTGGTGTTCAACGAGTCATATACGGTAACTGGTATAAGAACATCAGCTCCATCGCTTTATGCCTGTTATGATCTTACTGTTATTGGCGACCTTGATGTTGAAGAGATTGAGATTCGAGGCAATCTTTATGTTTTGGGCAACATAAAGGCGAAGAAGCTATCCTGCCTAAAATCTATTATTTGTAGTGGGGATATTGACGCAGAAACTATTTATAGCAGTGAGATTGTTGCGAATGATATTGCTTGTTCTTCGATCTCCTGTAGTGGAAATGTAGTCGTAAGAACTACCATAGACGTAGGAGAAGATCTTCAGTCGGAAAAATCTATTATGGCAGGCGAAGGTATTCTTGGACGTGGTCATTTCTCTGCGAAGAATGCTGTTGCAGTCGAATATTTCGACTTCGAGGGAGAAGTGCTTGGCAAAGTCATGGAGTTAGATACGGATGCCACATTCGGTGAGCCACACACCGTTCCTCCAGAGGAAGTATCTTTTGATGATGCATCTGCAATGCTAAAAAGGAAAATTGAAGAAGAACTCCAAAAAGCGGGCGAAATAGATGAAGAGCAGTTGGTTGAAGTTGTGAGGAAAATCTCGGAAACGGATGTTGATTTGCTTTCAGATTGGGAGAAGCTAACGGCAGATTTGGTGGATCTATCCTATAAAGATAGGATCACCAATCTTCGAGATTATTTGATTGTTATTATGGCAACGAAACTTCTGCCGGAAGAAATCGTTGGATATGAAACATTAGAGCATGTATTCGATAATATTTTGATTGATGCGGAGAAAGATATCGATTCTCTTCCATTCCACGCGAAGAGCGTTGAAGATTTTGCTTATGCTCTAAAAGTGGTCATTCTCTGCAGCAACGAACTGCGGATAGATAAAGATGAAGCCCTTGATCGGATATTCCAGTCAATCGGAATAAAGTATAAGACGGTACGATCGTTTATAGGGTAATGCCAAGAGGGAGTAAAGAAAAATGGCTGATAAGTATTCTACGGCTCGAGAAAAACTGGCAGAAACGATTCTTGCAGAGTTTAAAGATAAAATAACCGGTGCAGCAGATGAGCCAGTCGTCGGTGATAATCCGGAAAACAAATTTTTTGTTGGAAAACTCCTAACAAAAGACAGTGATACAAATAGCGGCTATAGTTCAGATGTGTTTATTGAGTCAGTTGGTGCGGACTTCTACATTGATAAATCTGAAATCCAATCTGCTGAAATCACAGTTTTTCCAAGGGGTGAATTCTATTATCGCTGCTATCCTACACTTGAGCAGCAGCGGGTTGCTATGCTTGAAGAGGCTAATGAAATATCGGAGGAACCATTTGCCTCATTTGAAGATTTGTTAAAAGCAGATTCGGATAATCCGGAAAGGTTTATGAAGCTGAAAATTAAACTGATTCCGGTTTACAAAAAAATATCCATTGCGTCACCGAATCTTTCTGTTTTTTTCAGACCGGCTGAACTTCTTGATGACGGTGGGGCATTTGGAGATATTGATGAGAGAAGTCGTGAAAATCAGCTCCTTATGGATCAGATTGATTTAATAAAAGAACAGATCAATTCTGACCTGTTTCATTATACTTATGTCATAAATGAAAAAACGACGATTCGAGACTTACAAACGGAAGAATCTTATCGGTCATTTTTAGCGCGGAGTGGGAAGCGTGATGTTTCTGTTCATCAAAACTGGAGTATCTATATAAGCGTAAAGATTAAAAGGATAAAAGAGAGATATCTTATATCTGTTGCGCTTGTAAACGATTCCGCTGTGCAGTCGAATGATAAATCTCATCAGTCAAATAAGCGGGATAAGGATAAACCTACAATTGAGACTCTGTTCAATTCAGGAATTGATATTCTGCTTCATGGAGCAAAGTACGCTCCTATTGAGCTTGACTATTTTTTGGATGACTATAAATATGATAAGGAACAGCAAGCCATCGGCTTGAATTGCTCAGTTGTATTTGATCGTGAGAATAACATGATATCCACCGATCACCTTCCAACATTTGTTCAGAAACGACTGATCACGAACGACAGTCTCGCAGTGAAATTTCAAGATCTAATTGATTCACCTCTTGAAACGCTTAAAGGTGTCCGGAAAAAGATGGATACAGAGATCAAGAATTGGCGCACATACTATGATCAAAAAAAGGCTAAGTTGACACCTGCAGGAAAAGAAAAGATGAAGGCGGAGATCGCTGAGTTTCAACGTGAAATTGAGCGATACCAAATGGGTGTTGATATACTTGAAGCTTATCCTATTGTCCTGAAGAGTTTTGTTCTTATGAATAGGGCTTTTTTAGCGACGTCAAAAAAATACAACACATGGAGACTGTTTCAGATTGTTTTTATCGTATCTCTCATTCCGGATATTGTTGCATGCGATGAAAACATTATGCCACCAGAAGAGAAACAGAAAACGACTCTGAGTGAAGTGTCCCTTCTGTACTTCCCAACAGGCGGCGGTAAAACAGAAGCATTTCTTGGTGTGCTGGTGTTTAACCTTTTCTTTGATAGATTTAGAGGTAAGGATTGCGGTGTTACATCTATTCTTAGATATCCTTTGCGGCTTCTTTCTGTCCAGCAAGTACAACGTCTTGCTAACACGCTTGCTCAAGCCGAGCTTCTGCGGCGAGCAACACCACTGATAAGTGAGACGGAGGAGTTCTCACTGGGATACTTTGTGGGCGATGCAAATACGCCTAACACTATCGGTCGTGATCGGGCAATACGATATCGTGGGATGACACAAGAAGAAATAGATGAGGAACGAATCATCGACATATGCCCATTTTGTGGTCAGCCAACTGTACACCTTAGATTTAATGAAGAAACATATAGGTTAATGCATTTTTGTACAAATCCTGTTTGCGAGTCTGGTGAGGCATTACCTGTTTATATGGTGGACTCCGAAATATACCGCTATCTTCCTTCAGCCATAATAAGCACAGTGGATAAGCTGGCGATACTCGGAAACAATCCAAGCTTCCGTAATATTTTATCCGGAGCACCTCTTCGCTGTCCCAGACATGGATTTACTTCTACAAGACGATGCCTCGTTAGTCAAGCAGGTGCAGAGTTCTGCAATGAAGAAGTGCAGAATTTTGAAGAAATAAAGATGTATGATCCGGCACCTACATTGTTTATTCAGGACGAATTGCATCTTATTCGTGAATCGTTGGGTACCTATGCCTCTCATTATGAATCGTTTATTGATTACTTCGTTCGGAATGTCTCACCTTCCAAGCGAAGGATCAAGATTATTGGGGCGACAGCAACGATTTCTTCCTATGAGGAGCAGATAATGCAATTGTATGGTGGCCGTGCTCCGATTCGCTTTCCGTGTGCCTCTCCATATTCGAATAAGAATTTCTATTCCTTTATTGATGAGACGGATACGCAGCGATTGATCATGGGTTATGCCCCTTATGGTAAAGCCATTATCAATTCGGTTGTTTATTCACTCAAGTATATGCGAGAGGTCGTATATAAGTATCTTTCTACGCCTGAGAGGGTGTTGTCCATCCCCGGAATGACGATTACAACAAAGGAAGATGCGCTAAAAATCCTTGAGGACTATTGGATATTCCTCGAGTATAACAATGTCAAGCGTGACGGAAATAATGTTGAAGGTGCTTTAGAGACACCTATAAATGTTGAACTGCGAAAAGAAAACGTCCCGGAATTTAAAACCAGAAAGATGACTGGCGATGAATCATTCCAAGACGTGCGTGAAGTGCTTGCTCAAGTTGAAAATACAGATAATGTGTTTGATGGAATCAACTTAATTGCGGCAACTTCTATGATTTCCCATGGCGTTGATGCAGACCGGTTTAATGTAATGTTCTTTTATGGGATACCGGGAAATACTGCAGAGTATATTCAGGCGTATTCTCGAACTGGTAGAAGATATTCAAGTGTTGTTATCGATATTATAAGACCATCGAGAGAAACAGATCGAAGCTACTTGAATAATTTTGTGAATTTCCATAAGTTCAAAGATATCTTGGTAGAACCGGTTCCGATAAACCGTTGGGCAACGAAAGCTATCGGAGGAACTCTACCGGGAATCTTTACAGGACTTCTCTTTACACAATACGATCCATCAATTCAATATAGCGTAGGATCACTGTTTAAGATGAGAAATATCAAAAAGGCTATCCAGCAAGGGTTGATTCAAAAAGACATTGTTCTGAGCCAGCTGCTTCAGGCTTATGGGTGTGAGGTAAATGGAGATACTGTCGATCTTGGAAATCAGTATCGTGAGTACATTGAATCCTTTACAAACAATATTTTTACAGAAATCGTTGATCGAAATTGGGCTGACGAAGGAATTTTCGATGGCTTTACTCTGATGGGATACCACATCATGAACAGCTTGAGAGATACGGACGCTCAGCTTATTATCGAACTTGAGTGAGGGAGGGATTAGTGATGAGTTCCGACAGACAGATGAAACGAGGAAAAGCACAATCGCTTTATAAATACCTACCAGACTCATGGATTGACTTTTCTGTGCGCGGAAAAGATAGAAAACAGTATATTGCGAGGGTAGATCACTGGAATAGTGAAAAACTGGATGGGATTAACTCAAAACGATTAATCAGAACAGTTAATCATGCTATTCAGTCTTATGCTGCGCAGGGTGCAATGGGTAGCTCTGTAAATCCGATCTCTGGATTTGGTGCAGAGCTTACACAAGAAAATTGCGACGTTCTGACACCAAAAGTTTCTGACGTAGAGCGTGGAATAATTGCAAAAATCAGCCCACTCACATTCTATTGTAAGAAATGTAAAAAGGTATATCAGTTCAACAGTGAAGACTCCTATAACCGGAATCATCGCTGCAAAAACTGTCATATTGAACTTACGCAATTTCGTCAGATCTACTTCTGTAAGTGTGGTTATGCTACCGATAAACATCCAAGGTGTCTGGCGCATGGATTTAATGATCTGTATTGGGATGGGGAATATAATTTCACCTGTCGCACATGCAAAAAGAAAATACCGATGCAAGCAAAGTGCCCTGAATGTGGTGCAACACTTGGCGCGAAAGTTGCACTTGATCCTTCACAGTTCTTTACTTACAGTCTCAGCCTGATCGACTTAATTGATGAAAAATTGGAAAGGTTCATCTCGGAAACCGATTATGGCAAATACATTACTATTGCGTTTTTTCTTGGGAAGATCACCCGTGATCAATTAGACGAAGTCATTAATAAGGGAATAACCACTGACCCGGCGGAATACACCCGAGAATATGACAAGAATTTCCAGATGTTTATGGGTGTTTTCAATGATGAGAATACAGCAGCAAATGCGGCTAAAGCAATGACGGACAAAAACTGTGGTAACTCCTATGCTCCCATCATCGAAGAAATTAAAGGAAAGCTTTACGCAACATCAGATAATATTGATCAGCTGGCTGAAATGATCTTAGAGCATAGTATGGTCAAGGAACTTAAGGATCACGCGACTCTGGAAACCGCGATTAAGGTTGCCCAATCTCTTAATACTAATGCCAATCCAGAATCATTCAGAGATATTGCTAAACGGTTCGGTATTAAACATGTGAGAGCATGCGACAAAGTGCCTTTCGTTTCCTGTTCATACGGTTATACCAGAGTTAAAAGTGAGTATGAGGATGGCGTTCAACTTCATGCATTTAAGGAAGAGAAAAATGGTAGAAAAAATATCTATGCAACGCGCATGAACACAGAAGGTGTGTTGTTTGAATTTGACCGTTTAGCTATCCTCCAGTGGCTTGTAAAAAATGGATTCGTTGATTCAGGTAGTGTTCCAGATCTCAATTCGGAAGAAGACGTAAAGCTCTGGTTCATAAATAACATTAAGCCTGAAGAGATCCATCCGTTTACTACTATAAGCGAAGAAACATCTCCTGAGACATACTATGTGTATCGTCTTATTCATTCCATTTCGCACTTGCTGATTCGCGCAGCCGCCGATATAGGAGGGCTTGGTAAGGATTCATTATCTGAATATATTTTTCCCGGGGTTCCGGCTGTACTTATCTATGTCCAAAACTCACAAGGATTTAATCTCGGATCGCTCTTTAATACGTTTGAGGCTTATTTTGATAAGTGGCTTCTCAGAGCAAACAGTTCTGCTCAGAAGTGTGTTTTCGATCCAATTTGCATTGAACGGCATAAAGCGTGCACGGGGTGCCTGTTCTTAAATGAAGTGTCCTACCAGCACTTCAACAAAGATCTGGATCGCTCACTTATTATAGGCCATGTTGATAAACAGACTAAAAAGCGGATAATCGGATTCTGGGAGGAAGAATAATATGGCAGTGATGCATCCTACAGACTTGGAGAATTATGAGTGTACTGCTACTGAACGTGAAATGTATGAAGCATTTCGTGATCAGCTTCCGCAGAAATATCAAGTTTTTTATTCAATTCGGTGGTTCGAAACAAATGAAGAAAACAAGCGAGTTGATAGTGAGTGTGATTTCCTCGTTTTTGATCCATCTTTCGGCTTCCTGACTATAGAAGTGAAAGGCGGAATTGGCATTGAGATAGAGAATGGGCGATGGTTTCTTAACGAGTACTCAGACAGATATGCTCAATCCCGTAGGGAGCTTAAATGCAGCCCTTATGAACAGGCCGAGAAGAGCATGCGTCACTTCTACAACTACTTTGCTGACGAGTTCCACCAAGCATTTAATGGTGTATATGGATTTGCGGTAGCATTTCCGCGATACACTATTGATTCCGCCCTTGCAGCGGATGCTCCGATGGAATTGACAATTGATATTGATGACATGGAAAACCTCGGCAAACGTATAAATGAGATATTTCATTATTGGCGTAACCGAAGGAATATAAACATTCCTTTTTCTCCAGATCAGAAAACACGATTCATCAATACAATCAACAAGCGCATAGCGTTGTCTGCTGCAGCTGGTGCTCTGATTCAAATTAAGGAGAAAGAGTTTTCAAAAATCGATTTTGTACAAGATGCAATTCTTGATGTGCTTTACCATTATCAGCAAGTAAGGATTCTTGGAGGTGCAGGAACAGGCAAAACATTCATAGCAATAAAAAAGGCTTTGAGAGATATCAAGGCCGGAAAAAGTGTTTTGTTCTTGTGCTGCAATAGGGAGCTTTCACTGTTTGTTAAAGATAAGCTTGGTTGTACAGATTTGATTGATTTTCGTACATACGAAGAACTGATGAGGGAAATCATTGGTGAGAAATATGAAACGGCTACAATCAATGAAAATGGCAATCGAAACTGTTTTGACCTTGTCGCAGAAGCAAATCCAAAACTCTATGATTCCATTATTGTCGATGAGGGGCAGGACTTTGACGCAGATATGGGGCTAACTGTTCGGCTTTTGCTAAAGGATGAAAATAAATCAAGCCTTTACGTTTTCTATGATATCAACCAGAACGTATTTGAGCATAAAGTCGATAACGCGTTTGCAATTGATTATCCACCATTTATTCTTCGTTATAACATTCGTAATACTGGATGTATATACAAGTGTGCGGTCGATACAACTGGACTCGGATCAGATACAATTGCAAATCAACTTCTTGGAGTTGAACCAGATATTCGCCAATATAATAGCGTTCTTCAAGGGATAAAAGGGCTCAGTAATATTGTGACGAGGTTAACTCAAAAAGAATTTGTGAGCACTAAGTCGATAGTGATTCTATCTGATGAGCCTTTTGAAAGATCGATACTTGCTACCGAAAATAGAGTAGGAGCTTTTGACATTTCCTTTGGCGACCTGAAAGACATTCAGAACACTGAGATATGTTTCAAAACTTCAGAGGAGTTTAAGGGGCTCGAAGCAGATGTTGTAATTTACCTAAAAAACGATTATCCGAATGCTGTGATAGATGAAACTGAGAAGCGAAAAGAATATGTTGCGCTCACTCGAGCACGTTACTACCTCTATGTTTTGAAAACAAAAAGAAAATAATAGTTAGGAGACGGGTTGTATGGCAGACATTTTGCTGCTGGAACCGGGATATTCAAATAAATACCCACCTATAGGATTGATGAAGATATCATACTTCCATAAATATATTCATCATGATTATGTTAGGTTTGCTAAAGGAGAGCTCCCAGAGGCATTTCGAGACAAAAAATGGGATAGAGTCTACGTGACCACGCTCTTCACTTTCGAGTGGGAGAGAACCAAAAAGGCTCTTGAATATGCATTATCTGTTGCAAAAGATCCAACGCAGGTCTATACGGGCGGTATTCTGGCAACACTTATGCCAGACCTAATAGCAAAGAATTTCCCAACAGTAAAAAATAATACAGGATTATTGAATCGAAAAGGCACACTGGGGCTGGAGCATGAAGAGTGTGTTGATACAATGACGCTCGATTACGGGATCCTTGATGACATTGCGGATCAATATGTTTATCCTGCACATGATGCGTATTTTACATACATGACAAGAGGTTGCGGGATGAAATGCCAGTTTTGCGCAGTTCAAACACTTGAGCCGGAATACATTCCATATATTTCGATAACAGAAAGTATTCGGCGTGTTGATGAGCAATTTGGCCCCAAAAAAGATCTTCTCCTCATGGACAATAATGTGCTTAGATCGCCTCATTTCGACGAAATCATAGATGAGATAAAGGCATTAGGTTTTCAAAAAGGTGCAA
>JAAYDK010000017.1 GCA_012729295.1 Spirochaetales bacterium
AACGACACCAGAAGAAACAGACAAACCTTCTAAGAAGGATCCAAAAGATTTCAAAATTGTACTCATCTTGCCTGGCCCCATTAACGACCAGAGCTGGAACGCAACAAACTACGCTGGTCTTGTGGCCTGTAACGAACAACTCGGAACTAATATGGAGTACGTCGAGGATGTGAAGGCGGCCGATTACGAGTCAACTTTTCGTGAGTACGCTGAACGAGGCTATGATCTGATTATGTCAGCCGGAACACAATTTGATGAAGCTGCAGCAACCGTCGCCGCTGCATACCCGGATTCCACTTTTTGCGTCGTCAATGGTGTCAATCACGATGGCGCAAACCTGGCGCCCATCTTCCCGAAAGAATATGAAGCGAGCTACCTGGCGGGTGTCATTGCAGGGTATGTTACTGAAAATGGCAACTTCGCTACCATTGGAGGCTTCCCCAACGAACCAATGGAAGATCTGTTAGATGTGTACGAAGAGACGGCGGTCACGCTTGCTAAGCAACGTGGATTCGAAAATGCAAAAGCGACACGTGCGTTCGCGAACAGCTGGGAGGATATCGCCCTTGGCAAACAGATGGCTGAACAAATGATCGATAATGGCGCTGACACAATGTTTGTCTACGCGAACGAAGTCGGTCTCGGTTCCATTGAGGCAGCCAAAGCAAAAGGCGCCAAATTTATCGGCTACGCGAATGACCAAAATCCCATCGCGCCTGACACAGTCATTGCTTCCATTGATTTCGATTTCAAGATTTTCTATGTATGGGCCGTTGAAAAATTTATGGACAACGATTTGCCCGGTAACACATTGCACGAAGCGGGCATCACTGAAGGTATTTTCCCCGCTGTTTACACAGATCATATCTCTGAAGAAATTAAAGATGCCGTCAGTCAGGCAATTGAAGATTTTAACGCAGGGAAAACAGATCTGAAGGCAATGTTCAAGCGCAATAAGTAATACAAAAATGTAATGTTGCAAAAATGGGTGTATAGTACACCCATTTTTGCAACAATTGAAAACAGGCGGGAGTACAAAAAACTTATGGCGAGTTTAGAGACACCCTTATTCAGTTTGAAAAATATCAGCAAATATTTTACGCGTGTCGTCGCCAATAATAATATTTCGTTTGATATTCGTCGCGGCGAGGTACTCGCATTACTCGGAGAAAACGGTGCCGGCAAAAGCACCATCATGAAAATTCTATATGGTCTCTATCAGATGGACGAAGGTGAGATTTTGAAAGATGGAAATCCCATCCAAATTGATTCACCCAAAGATGCGATTAAAAATGGAATCGCCATGATTCAGCAACATTTTTCGCTTGTATCGGCTCATACTGTTACAGAAAATATCATTCTTGGCTCTAAGCGCGGTCGGATTGATTTAAGGACAGCGTCTCGCGAAGTCGGTGAGATGGCGGATAAATATCATTTCGACCTAGATCCCAACGCACTCATTCGTGACCTCGATGTCGGTGTACAGCAAAAGGTAGAAATATTGAAGACTATGTTTCAGGAGGCTCAGCTACTTATCATGGATGAACCGACAGCCGTTTTGACTCCTCAAGAATCTGAAAATCTAATGATTTTTGTGAGACAATTCGCAGCCGCAGGCCATTCTGTCATATTTATCACTCATAAATTAAAAGAAGTGATGTCAGTTGCGGATCGCATTATCGTCATGCGCGATGGCGAGGTTCATGGCGATTTGCTTTGCCAGGAGACAAATGAATCCGAGCTATCTCGCTTAATGATAGGGCGTGATCTCATTGCCCCGCACAAGCCTGAGGCCGTAAAACAGATGGATGACAAAAATGGCTTAGTCGTTCGGCATCTTTCTTCTAAAGAAAAAGAAACGGTCTCGCTGTCCGATATCAATTTCACGATAAAGCCCGGAGAAATATTGGGTGTTGCAGGAGTGAGTGGTAACGGCCAGGAAGAGCTGTGCGAAGTGCTGATCGGTGCGCGCGCACACACAACCGGACAAGTGATATTGAATTATGAAGATTTGACAGACCTATCTCTCCGTGAGCGAATCGCCAAAGGCATCGGCTATGTGCCCGTTAACCGTTATCGGGATGCTTTTGTGATGAGCATGTCACTTGCGGAAAATATGTTTTTGAAATCGACGTATGACCCCGTCTGGCAACGGCATGGTTTCATCAACTTCAGTCAGCTTAATCGCCAAACGGACGCTTCAATTCTCGAATACAATATTAAGGCGCCAGGTGCAGACGCAGTGACAGGATCTTTATCAGGTGGCAACCAGCAAAAAATGCTACTGGCACGCGAGGTTCGTCTCGCCAAGTCTCTGCTTATCTTAAACCAACCTACACGCGGGCTCGACCTGGGTGCAATCAATAACGTCCACACAACAATCTTAAAGGCACGTGAAGAAAATAAATGCATTTTACTCATTTCCACCGAATTATCTGAAATATTCATGCTGTCTGACCGAATTGCTGTGATGTACAAGGGGCGTATCGTTGGCATCTATGAACCCAAGGAACTTAATACTGAGCGCATAGGGCTTCTAATGGCTGGCTTCGATGACCATCAGGATGAGGAGGTCGCTTTATGAAAAGGATATTGAACGCGACCTGGCGGGACATGGTTCTCACAAATTTTGCGGCCATTGTGGCAGGCATTGTCTTAAGCGGGGCATTACTGCTGTTTTTGGGGATTGATCCAATCTTTGTCTTTTCGACTTCTATTCGTGCGATCTTGACAGATGGCTATACCGCCGCTGATATATTGCTCAAGGCGACGCCTCTTATTATGACGGCACTCGCTTTTGCCTTCACATACAAGGCTAATCTATTCAACATCGGTGCTCAGGGTCAGTTTTATATGGGTGCCATTGCTGCCATTTGGCTTTCATTAGAATTGCAAAACCGAATCCCTACAGCTCTCCTCCTACTCATCGTCTTAATCGTGGCGCTTGCGGCCGGAGCCCTTATCGGCGGGCTCATCGGTTTCTTGAAAGAACGATTCGACTCGAATGAATTCTTAGTCAGCATGATGTCTTCGTATGTTGTTCTTGCCTTGATGAATTATCTTTTAAGAACATTTCTTAAAGAGACTAAAGGTGAATATCCGCAGACTGACCCTATCGCCCGATCAGCCTGGTTGCCAAATTTGATCAAGGGGACAAGATTGCACTACGGATTTATTATTTCAGTTCTTTTTGCAGTCTTGATCTGGGTATTACTCTACAAGACGACACTCGGATTCCGCATCCGTGCGGTCGGACAAAATTCACGAGCTTCAGCACTCTCAGGAATCTCGCCTACCAAAATTTATGTCATTGCGTTCCTTATTAGCGGTGCACTTGCGGGCGTTGCGGGCTTCACGGAGATGAACGGCGTTCAGCATATGCTTATCCAAGATTTTAATCCTGAGATGGGCGCTGCGGGTCTCGGCATCGCTATTTTGGCGAATGCCAACCCTATCGGCATCATTTTTGCTTCAATCCTATACGGCGCCCTGAATGTGATCGGCACTCAGATGGGACGTATTCCAGGGGCCAATGTCCCTTCGAGTATCGTCTCTTTGATGCAGGGTTTTGTCATGCTGTTTGTCATTATGGCGTACTATGCTCGAACGAAAATTGCTTCACGACGCGAGAAAAACAAACGTAAAAGAGAGGCGGCTCTATCATGATCATCAATTTACTAAGTCGTGCCATTACGATGAGCACACCTCTTTTCTTTGGTTCTGTCTCAGAAGTGGTCGCAGAGCGATCAGGGGTGATGGTAACTGCCATTGAGGGCATATTTCTCCTCGGTGCCTGGGGTGGATTTGTGGGTACCTATCTTTGGGGGAATGCTATATTTGGCTTGCTGCTTGCTATGATTTGTGGCATTGCAGTGGCTGCGATTTATGGTGTCGTTACCATCTTCATGAAACAACACCAAGTTGTAACGGGCACGGCGCTGAATATCCTCGCCATAGGGTTTTGCGCTTTCTTTCAACGGGTTCTATTTGGTATTCCGCAAATACCGTTGCAAATTCAACCGCTGTCCGTTATCCCGATTCCGATTTTAAGCGAAATTCCTGTCCTCGGTGAATTGTTTTTCAATAAAAATATACTGACCTATGTGGCCTATGTCATCATTCCTATCATTCACTACATGCTTTACCATACCTCACTTGGCCTTGCCATCCGTTCTAGCGGAGAAAACCCTCAGGCCGCAGATGTCGCTGGGATTAATGTCAATCGCCTCCGTTTCTTGACGGTGCTTTTTGCCGGAATGATGGGGGGTATAGCGGGAGCCTTTTATTCCGTTGGATTTTTGGGAATGTTTACTACTAATATGATTGGCGGGCGCGGTTGGATCGCTTTTGCCATATGTTTTCTCGGTAACTGGCAAATTACAGGAGCTGTGATTGGAACCTTCGTCTTCGGACTGGCAGAAGCGCTCGCCATCTACATGCAATCGATCGGTGGAGGTGGATTCTTCCCGAATGAACTTTTTATTGCCTTTCCCTACATCCTGACCATCGTGCTAACGGTCATGCGAAGAAATTTCAGTGTGCCCGCTAATCTCGGGATACCTTACATCAAAGAGGGATAGAAGGGGGTTAAGGTGCACCGACCGTGATTAAGCTTTCGATCTGCGAAAACCGACCTTCTTTGATCCCGGGAACGAGCATTAAATCTTCTGTGGCATTAAAAGCCCCATGCTGTTCCCGGTAAGAAATGATAGCCGACGCCATGGCCTGGCCGATTCCGGGG
>JAAYDK010000172.1 GCA_012729295.1 Spirochaetales bacterium
TCAAAACGATATCAATTTTCGACTGTGACAACTTCTGCGAATAGTCGATCGCTTCATCCCGGAGGCAATCGAATTCATTTACCTCGATGTAGCATTTGGGCACATTATCAAATGATGCAGAAAGCGCCGGAGAAGCATATTCAGGTCTATCGATCACGTGATTTCCCGGTACATATAATTTCCACATCTTCTGATTAAGTTTCGCATTCCAAATCGGGGTATCCTGAAATTTATTCATCGAGTCGGTTGTCATGCGCATGTCCAAAACAGGATACACGAGCAATTGGAATAACGGCTTTTTGATCGATCGGTCTCTGATCATGAGCGTTAGGGCTGCCGCCAGAGCCCCACCGGCACTGTCCCCGCACACACCGATTCGGTCGATATCGATATCGAGCGCTGGTGCATGTTCGAGCAACCAGTTGTACACAGAAAAACAATCTGCCAATCCATGCGGGTATGGATATCGGGGAGCTAGCCGATAGTCGACGAAGACTACCTTGCACGCGCAACCAAGAGCATAATCACACATCAATTTCTTATGATAAACGGTAGCCGGCAGCACAAACGCTCCTCCATGTAGAAAGAGCAAGCACGGAGCGTTATGTGCTAGACTGCAAGGACTGAAGATTTCTATGGGAATGTTGTGTCCATCCTGATTGGAAATTCTGGTTGTGCTGTGATTGATGGTATTCGGGATGCTCTGTCGTTTGAACATGAAGCGCGTCATGCGTTGTAAAGAAGGCAATATCGAAGCATACAGGGGAACAGTGACTTGTAGTTTTTGGTAATCCTCGTGTATCTGATAAGCTGCCATGTACTCTCCCGTGTTTTTGATTATAGAGCAGTAACAATCGAAATCAACCTATGTAATGGATAGGATATTTTCTCATCTTCTGGATTGGATACTGAAAACATTAACCGCAAACGGAATGCAATGATTTTGATAGTTTATAACGTTGTGATCGCGTAAACAAAAACGGAGCCGATGAAGGCTCCGTGTTTTACAGGACATGCTATGATTAATAGCGGTAGTCGTTATAGGAATTGGTTCTGGGCTTGGCAATCGATTCATTCACCTTGAGGGTGCGGCCACCGACTTCCTTACCGTTGAGCTGGCTGATAGCGGCGGTCGCTGCCTGCTCGTCTTCCATCTCAACAAAGGCAAAGCCTTTCGGCCGGCGTGTTTCGCGATCCATGATGATGTTGGCGCTCAACACCGTTCCGTACTGGGCGAACAAGTCGCGAAGCTCATCTTCCGACGTGTTGTAGCTCATGTTTCCTACATAAATTTTCTTTGACATTCGATACTCCCTTTACAGGCTTTTACCTGCAACTTAATTAATTGCTTCACGACGAGCAGTTTGGACGTTGCACCTGTCTGGGATTGCGTTCGGCAAACATAGGATAGGATGGCGGACTCGGACAACTCAATACAATAAAGCTACACGAACGATAGCACGTACCGAAAGAAGTGTCTAGTAGCTCCATAAGGTATCCAAAACTGCCTGAAGGTATTTTTAACCAATGAATGGGTAATATTCGCCTACAAATTCCATGTAGATGTTGTTACCTGCCTGCTAGAGGAATAGAAATGGCCTGAATAATCCATGCAAAAGCGTATTCTGACATTTTTACAGCTTGTACCGTGCTTGGCACGATACATGATAGAATGGTATTGAGACTATAAAGAAGGAAGTAAAATCTATGGCAATGAAAAAATTATACAGGGCTCGCAACGGACAGGTATTCGGAGTATGTCAGGGAATTGCGAACTGGAGGGACCTTCCGGTCGATGCGGTTCGTCTGGTCATGATTGTCATAATTCTCGTAACCGGGTTCTTTCCGGTTCTGGCCATCTATCTGGTATTAGGTTTGGTATTACCGTTGGAGGGCGAACAAGTTTCTAAAGAATCCGACCGACGGTTTGAGCGAACGTATAGGTCTGAAAGGTATACTACTTCGAATTGGCAAAAGGAACATACGGCGGATAAGGAACGCGATTGGGACAAGCGTTTTTACGAAGGAGTCTCTTAAAACCGTAAGACAATTCTGTTGATGTCCGCTAGGGTGCATAAGGATTCAATGGTTGATCCATAATTCTGAACGAAGTAACCAAATTATGAGAAAGATCTTTAATAATCATGAACCCCCGATCATCGTTTACCGGAAAATTTGCTCTGTTTTCTTCCTCAATCCGAAGATTTGTCTTTCTTAGTAATTCTTCATTATATGCAAGCACTCCGTTGCATTCTCTTTCCCAGTTTTCGCGTAATTCTCTATTTTCTGTCCGAACCACTTCCAGCGTAATCTTTTCACTTGTATTTATATAATGAGTCTCTTTCGGTGCAATTAGGTAACCGACTAAAGCTCCGAAGAGAGTCGTCCCGAGCGTAGTCCCTACTCCGGCACCCGTACTCATATCTGAAGAAGCGGCAATGATTAAGCCGAGAACCATACCAACTGTAGTGCCAACCATGTAATAGGTATCATCAGCTCTGATTTCGGGGACTGTCTTGTACTTCCAATCCTGCTTATAAGTCGGTTCAGCCGGCATTGCTTTCTTACCCGGCAGGTTATCCATCGTGTATAGAGACTTGGCTTGGAATGTCAGCAACGGCCTTATCGTGATCTCGTAATCGTGCATATTTTGAAAATCGTATTGGTGCGAGTACGATCCATAGTTAAAAAAATGTCTTCCGCTCGGGATATAATAAGTGCTCCGCCAGGTATAATAATTAGTGGTCGAGTCGATATTCGGAATACTCGCATCCGCTCCATCGGCGATAAATTTTATTTGCGCCCCGACTTCCTGTAATTCGATCTTCTTAAAATCATGCGATTCTACGTTAAGCTTTTCCTGATATTGTTTGTAACCGTCTTTCACCACAGAAAGATTATGGACTCCCTGGGAAAGCTTCAGGGTCACAGGAGTGACGCCTACTTCTTCTTCGTCCACGGTCACCTTCGCCTCCGACGGCACAGACGAAATGTTCAGATTGTAGGTTGCATCGGGGCGAATGCTCATGTTCTCGAAATCCGCGGTGACGGTTATCGTCTGCCCTGCTTCCAGCATCACCGAAATCTGCAGCGGCGATAGTGACGGAAACGAAACCGATACCGTATGCTTACCGATCGAAACGTCGGACACGGATGCGTCGGTCGGCACGCTGAGCGCCTGGTTGTCGACTCTAATCGTCGCTCCCGACGGTATGCTGATGACCTTCAGGCTTCCGGTCTTTATCGTCTGCGTTGTTTTTTGCGTATTGATTCCGGTAGCGGTCACCGGCTTGCTGGTGATGTTTACGATATGCCTTTTGTAGCCTTCGGTATTGGGGACTTCGACAACTTCGCTGACGCTCGAGATGTCCGGATGCTCGCACCGGATCGTATAAGACCCCGGAGCCAGTGGAACGCGCAGATAGTATATCCCGGTTACGCTGCTTTGAGTCTCGCCGGCATAGGTTCCGTCGACATAGATCTTCATGTTCGGCATCGGGGTCTGTATCTGCAATCCGGTAAGAAGCTCGGCGTTGAGCGAACACACGAACACCATGAGCATAATCACGAACACAAGAGCCTTTTTCTTTAGCATGATGGGCATCCTTTGAGCCTTTAAGATTTGGGATATTCTATCATAGGATTTTTCCAAAAAAAAGCAGATTCAAAAAATAAATTTCTGATATTGCCAATTTATATGACAATATCTAGGATTAAATTTCTCATATACCAAAAAACACTCTTACCTATTAATCTATATTTGTGCATATACAGTTCCCTAAAACTACTTGACAATAGCTATTAATAATACTTAATATTACTTTATTAGGAGTTTTAAGTAATTTTATGGAACAAAAATGGTATGCAACTCAAGAACTAGCTCAGATTCTCAAATTACATCCGAAGACGATTCTTCGATTTATTCATGAAAACAAGATCAAAGCTCAAAAAATTGGCAGGTCTTGGAGAGTCAGCCAACAAGCGCTAAAGGAATATGCCCATGGAGAACTTGCTGTTCCCGTCAAGACTGACAACCCAGTTGATTTCGGATCCTTAAACGATAGGATGAAAGTTTCTGCAGTTATCGAAATCAACGAGCAGAATTCCGTAGAAGCATCAAGACTCTCGAATACACTTCTGGCCGCGTTAAATTGCAAAGATCCCGATTGGGGAAACGCACGTTTCGACTTCTTGTATTACCCGGAAATCCAAAAGGCAAAATATGTGCTATATGGAAGTCCCGAATTTATCAGGGAAGTCATGATGATGCTTGAGTCCTTTAGCAAGATTGAAAGGAATGAGAAATGAATACCTATGTCTATCGTTCTGAAGCAGGCCGGATGCTCATTGAGCAAGCCTATCGTGCGCACTTAGCATCTCCTTTAGCAGAAAAAACGAATCAGCGTTTTATTGAAACAAGTTTTGGGAAAACATTCGTCATCGAACAAAGCACTCGTGACAAACCGCCGCTTTTACTACTACACGGTTCTGCTTCGAACAGCGCGTCGTGGCTAGGGGTAATTCCGTTGTTTTCCGAATATTTCAGTGTCTACTGTATCGACATCCCCGGTGAAACCGGACTCAGTTCCCCTAATCGATTTCCTCTCAATTCATCAGCTCCACACGAATGGCTTGCCGAGGTTGTCGATGCTTTGAATGTGCAGAAAACCTGTATGCTCAGTCAGTAGCGGGGGAATCGCCGAACAGAGAACCAGCTTCATCTTCAAGGCATTGTTTTTCTTTATGTTGGGGAAAAGAGGACAACGCATGCTTTCCAAGGCAATTTACTATCATAGCGACGTTCCTAACGAAATCTTGGAGTTTCAGGCAGTGGTATCGAAGCATTTTCATCCGGTAACGGAACGTCTGCCTGTCTTTTCCGACGAACAGTTAGTAAGACTTACCATGCCGGTGCAGTATTTCGGAGGGGACCACGACGTACTGCTCGATACGAAAAAGAGCGTCGAGCGGCTACGGTCAGTAATTGCTCATGCAGAAGTGCATGTGCTTGAGAACACCGGGCATGCCGTTATCGATAAATTTGAGGATGTGAAGGATTTTTTAATTCGCAGCATACAGCCCTAAATACTTACTATGCTTCAGAGTACCTTCCTACCAGATAGCCGATGTAATAAGCACCGCTACATTATTAGGGGCTAAAAATGATTCTGCTTCACGTTAATAATGTATAAAGCCTTAATTCGCTGTTACCATTGAATTGAAATGCTTTTTCTATGCTTTATTCTTGCTTTATCGGCCCATCATGCTAGTATGTTCGACGAATACTGAAATATTTTCCGATATAACGGAGAAATAGAGCTATGGTTTCGAAGGGAGCGGAGAAGGACTATCTCACTTCATACGTATTTTCAGTACCGCAGAGGGTGGATTTTTGTACGCCGACAGGTACCCAAATTGCCAACTCGCTTGTGGAAAACTTTAGATTCGTGTTCATCTCAGTTGTGCTCAAGCTCTTGTTTGCGTCGACAATAGCCAAGCGAAAATTGAGTTCTTATGAACAGTCGGGAGTATACCGTGATTGATGTATGTGATATCCAGATTCGCGATCCATTTGTCTTCGTTATGAAAGACAGACTTTTATATTATCTGTTCGGTACGACCGATACAAATCCTTGGAACAGTCACGGTACGAGTTTCCAAGCGTACGCGGGAGCCGACTTACGTACGTGGGACGGTCCGTTTACGGTCTTCAGTCCGCCTGAAGGTTTTTGGGGGACTCATGATTTTTGGGCCCCCGAAATTCATCATTATCATCGTTCATTTTACATGCTTGCAACATTCACTGCTTTGAACCATGTACGGGCAACCCATATTCTGGTATCCGACGACATACTCGGCCCGTACGTACCGCTGACGAAAGAACCGATTACCCCGTCAGGATGGCAATGTTTGGACGGCACGCTCTACATCGACGAAACGCAGCATCCGTGGATCGTATTCTGCCGCGAATGGGTTCAGGTGCACGATGGTGAAATCCATGCGATGCCGCTGAGCGATGATCTGACTCATGCTGTTGGAAATCCCGTGCTATTATTCAAGGCATCTTCGGCATCATGGACCCGGACACTAGTACGGCGCGACGGTTCCGGCATTGAGGATGCACGGGTAACAGACGGACCGTTCTTGCACCGTCAAGCCGACGGGAAGCTGGTAATGCTCTGGTCGAGTCTGGGGAGGCAAGGTTATGCGATGACGTGTGCGATTTCCGATAGCGGACGCATTACCGGTCCCTGGAGGCAGGTCGAAAAACCGCTTATCGA
>JAAYDK010000173.1 GCA_012729295.1 Spirochaetales bacterium
CCGGGATTATGGTATCATCCTCGTGCGGCGGCCCGTTCGGCATGGCATGCAAAACTGCCGGCTGGGATGGCGTGTTGGTAAAGGGAAAGGCAGATGCTCCTACCGTACTGAATATAGACGAACATGGAGTGACATTCAAAGATGCAGGCGAGTTATGGGGGATGGAGACGACTCCTGCCCAGGACAAGCTAGTCGAAAACCCTCGTCAAGGTGCATTGGTCATCGGTCCTGCGGCCGAACACGGCGTACTCTATGCCGTCATCCGCTCGGGCAACAGGTTTCTCGGTCGCGGCGGCATGGGAACAGTAATGGGAGCTAAAAATCTCAAGGCCATTGTCGCCACCGGTATGGCTTATACGATAGTCCCGGCTCAGCTTGAGAAGTTTACAGCGGTGAATACGAAAGCCAAAAAGATGATTAATCGCAACAAATTCGTACAAGCCTACCGTGCATACGGAACGAATTTCTCAGTGAATGCCGGAGTCGATACCGGCTACGCTCCGGTAAGAAACTTCCGCGACCGTACCGACGAACGGTGTAGAGATCTTTCGGGAGAGGCAATGGCCGAACGCTATCACACTACCCATGCATGCTGCGCCCCGTGTACCGTGCTTTGCGGTCATAAAGGCACCTATCCCGACGGCACTGTACGCCACATTCCCGAATACGAAACCGTCGGGTTATGGGGCGGCAATCTTATGAATTTCGATCCCGATATCATCGGGGTGTGGAACGATCGCATGAACGAGCTGGGAATCGATACGATTTCGTGCGGTGCAACGGTGGGATGGGCGATGGAGGCCGCTGAAAAAGGCGTGCGCCCCAGCGTACTCGAGTTCGGCAAAACCGAAAATATCAGTACCATGCTGGATGATATCGCATATTGCCGCGGCGAAGGAGCAGAACTCGCACAAGGAACCAAACGTCTAGCACAAAAGTATGGAGGACTGGACTTCGCAGCTCAAGTAAAAGGCTTGGAGATGGCTGCTTACGATCCGCGTGCAGGCTGGGGACAGGGACTTAACTATGCAATCGCTAACCGCGGAGGCTGCCATCTAAATGCATATCCTATCGCTATGGAAGCGATTTTCAAGTTTATTCCCCAATACACCACGATGAGCAAAGTATCTTGGGTAGCTTTTATGGAAGATTTATTTAGCGCAACCAACTCTACACAGACCTGCCAGTTCACCATCTTCGGCTATATCCTTGAACCACCGGTGGCCAAATACACGCCGAAACCAATTCTGAAACTGGCGATGACCTACCTGCCCGATGTTGCTCAGCTTGTATTGGACTGGAGTGCTCTATCTCGATTGGTAGGTGCCATCACCGGACGCAAACTTGGGATGCGCGAATTTCTCACATGCGGCCGACGTACGCATGTCTTGGAACGTTATATGAACGTCCTGTGCGGAATTACCAGCGAAGACGATACGCTCCCGAGTCGTTTTCTCAACGAAGCGCAGACTAAGCATGCCGACCTCAGCGTGGTCCCTGTCGCATCGATGGTAAAAGCCTACTATAGAAAGAAGGGTTACGACGAACACGGGGTGCCGAAAGCGGATCTTCTACGGAGATTGAACATCGCACAGTAGGGTATCGCTCGAGTCTCTACATAGCAGTAATCATATCTTCGGACTGCTTTCGAATGATAATTTACGTACGGATGTAGCTCCACGAAACATCAGGATGAGCGAAGAA
Organism: Spirochaetales bacterium; assembly: GCA_012729295.1. GTDB lineage: Bacteria > Spirochaetota > Spirochaetia > Sphaerochaetales > Sphaerochaetaceae > JAAYDK01. The sequence goes on from JAAYDK010000173.1 coordinate 1,705, forward strand.
CCAAGCAGAATTCCCCCTATGATATCGGTAAGCCAGTGAACACCCGAATACAGTCTTCCGAAAATGGTGACGATTATGATCAGAGAAGAGACGCTTTGCAGTATCTTTCTGACAATATGATTGCATATGTACCTTCGAAATTGAATATTCGCCGTACCCATGATGAACAACACGATCATGGTATGGCTGGAGGGGAAGGAAGCTTCCGGTTGACAACTCAGCATAATCGGCCTGTAATTGACGACTACCCGCTCGAAGAACGCGTAGCACAGGAGAATCGCCACGTAACATACTCCCAGAATAAGTAAAGAAACATCTACTTTACACAGGCTTTTACGACGAATCAGTTGAACAAAACCGGTAAAGGCAAAAACTGAAGCAGTAAGCAACGCTACGATCCCGAGCCAATCTGTTATCGCATACCATTGAAGATGTACTCCGATGAGCTGATGGAACGCCTTGTTTATCGTTGCCAAACCTACAGACGAATGTTGATTTTCAACTGGCTGGACATCCACAGTAGCCAAAAGCAGAATCAATATGAAAAACATCAACAACAGAAAAAGAGTTATAAGGATATTTCGTTTCATCATAAAACCTCCAGGCACCATGAAGCATGATTGCGCAGAAGGTTCCACAACTTGGAATTTACATACGCGATACTTTTCGTATCATCGCTGTCTGAGCAGTAAAAAACTCTTGGCTACCAGTAGGCAAAGCATGTACATGCCGGGATAAGGTTGGCGTGTGCTCACAAACAAGATCAGCAGTATCATCGAAAAGACTAGAGAAAGGAGGTGGGCTTTACGGCTCCATGACTGCGAAAGTCTCTGTTGCAGGGCTAATTCTGCTACCCCGAACAGCGCGAGAAACGATACTGTTGCAATAAGCAGCGGTTGTAGATAGGAACCAACCGGAGAAATTTCAAATAAAGTGACCGAGACAGAGGTCGTGCCGCTAAAAACGGGAAGTACGAGCAGCAAGACGACTAAAAAATCGAGGATGCCGAATATCAAAGAATAAAGATGCTCGGCAGTCTGATGTACTTGGTTTTGAACAATAGTCACCAGTTCGTCTGTACTAAGCAGATCATCTACAGTGACGCTAAAAAGAGCAGCAATGTGCTGAAGCGAACCAAGGTTCGGGAATCCCCGTCCTGTTTCCCATTTGGAAACGGTAACACGGGATACATATATTTTTTCAGCCAATTGCTCCTGAGTCCATCCTGCTGAAATTCGATACGCTTTTAGTTTTTCATGAAACTGCATTGAGCCAAATCCTTATCCATGCAAATACCAGGCCACTATACCATGATTTCACAAGAGACAGACTGAATTTTGTGTCGAATTCAGTCTGTCTCGCGCTACGAATACCGACAAATACGCATGAATACTCTTATTAAACTTGAGATTGCTTAAAAGCAATGCCGTCTGATTCAATTACTATTTGTTCTTGACCTAGTATAGTGCCATGTGTACTTTCAAGTTATGAAAAGAGTTGGGGCGGGTATATCGTGATTATCGGGATTATTACGGCTGTAGTTCTCATAATAGCGCTTGTCCGTTGGCTCGTGCTGAGAACGCGTTCCAAATCGGAACGCATATTATTGGAATCGTTTGGCAATATTCCTTCTGATACGGTTGATATGAGATATGTCAGATCTTACCATATCAACGCTTTGCAATCGAATGAAGAGACTTCTTTTATCGACGCCACCACATGGAACGACCTATCGATGGACAGTGTGTATCAGAGAATCAACGTCTGTCATTGTTCGGTCGGGGACGAATATCTGTATCATGTGTTACATGACGTACACGTACAGTCCGATACGTTGGAATTTCGAGGAAAACTCAGACAATGGCTTTTCGATGATGCCGATTCCCGAGTGCGTCTTCAGAAGATTCTGAAAGGAATCGGCAAACGTTCGGGAAGCGGTCTTGCCATATTTCTGTTTGATCCTGTGGCAAAGCGCTTAAGCCATGATTGGATGTACGGCGTTCTGGCATTGCTGCCGATAACTGCACTGGCAATTTTGCCGTTCTCGATGCTCGTTGGCATGGCAGTATTTTTATGCATCGTGTGCGTCAACATTATCGTGTCGGTATCGATGGGGAAATCGTTGGAAAGCGATCTTGAAAGTCTTCGCTACTTTTCTGCATTAGTACACGGAGCCAAGGTTATTCAACGTATATTCGGCAATAGATTGCACAAGATTGCGACATCGGGTCCTGAAAACGCCGAGGGAACTCTCGGAAGTGCTCTTAAAGAAGCTCTCGGTCCCTATAGGAATATGCGGGGAGTATTGCCTGGTAGCATGCACAGAAATGCAGCTGAACTAGAGTTGCCGTTTCTACTGTTCAAGGCTGTGTTTCTTGTAGACCTTATTCTTTATAACCGCACTGTCGATCTGATGATTACCCATACCAAGAAATTACGGCAGTTGTATGCTATTGTCGGTGAATTTGATGTGGCTTTAAGCGCGGCATCGTTTTGCGCTAGTCTGAGCTGGTATTGTACTCCGGTTTTTAAAGCTGATCATGTCATCGAAGTCGAAGAAGGTTATCATCCGCTGATCGCCGATCCGGTGCCCAACAGCGTGGTACTGGATAACGATTGTATCGTGACCGGTTCGAATGCTTCCGGTAAATCGACATTTATCAAGATGATTGCTCTCAACCATATACTTGCCCAGACATTGAATGTATGTTGTGCAAAATCCTATTCATTAGGGCGCTCCCATGTGATTTCGTCGATGGCTTTGCGTGACGATATCATTAGCGGCGAAAGTTATTTCATGGCCGAGATTCGATCACTCAAAAGGATTATAAAGGAGTGCGAAAGACACCGGTGCACCTGTTTCATCGATGAAATTTTACGCGGGACGAATACTCCCGAACGGATAGCAGCTTCGACAGCCATACTGAGAGTATTGCACCAGACCGGCAGTTTGTGCCTTGTTGCTTCGCATGATGTTGAATTGACTGCGATACTGGAAAACGTATACGAGAATTATCATTTCAGCGAACGCTTCGAGGATAATGAAATTGTATTTGATTATTTGTTGAAAAAAGGTCCGTCGAGGACTCGGAATGCAATTCGGCTGCTGGAGTATATGGGATTCGATGCGCAGATTGTTGCAGAGGCAAGAGCAATGCTGGTCAACGCAGAATAAGATATCGATTTCAAGAACTGATGATGCAAAAGAATATGCGGTTTCTATCGGTTGTGAATTCACAGAGGTTTTCATGTATTGATGTGCAACATAATACGGTAGTATGCTGAATTAGTTTGTGATATTCGTCTAAATACTTTTTTTGTTTGTATTTGTTCGATATTGCCATACAAAAAGGATGATACTGCACATGTCAAGAATGCCTGTTCTATTTGTCGGCCACGGTTCTCCGATGAATGCTATTGAAGAAAATAAGTATTCGAGAGCTTGGCACAGCATTACTTCAAGGATCCCGAAACCGGA
>JAAYDK010000415.1 GCA_012729295.1 Spirochaetales bacterium
CGACCTGTCCTGCTTTGCGTGTTGCTGCCTCATTATGGCCGCACACCGCCCGGCTTGTCAATGTGAGTTTGTTACAGACGCCCGGACGGTAGGCGGGTATACTGAACCCATAACACGTCAAGGGAGGCATGTAACATGCTGAAAATAGCCATTATCGCCGGTTCAACCCGTCCGGGCCGTAAGGCCGATGACGTCGCACGCTGGGTCTACGACCTGGCCTCGAAACGAACCGACGCCACATTTGAGATCATCTCACTGGCCGATGTCAACTTGCCGCTGCTCGACGAGGCCATCCCGCCGTCGATGCACCAATACGAAAAAGAGCACACCCGCCGCTGGGCGGAAACGATCGCGGCTTACGACGGCTTCATCTTCGTGACGCCGGAATACAACCACGCGCCGCCGGCAGCGCTCAAGAACGCGTTGGATTTCATCTACGCCGAGTGGAACAACAAGGCCGCGGGATTTGTCAGCTACGGCTCGATGGGCGGTGTTAGGGCCGTCGAACAGCTGCGCCAGATCATGACGGAGCTTCAGATCGCCGATGTCCGCACCGGAGTTCACTTCCTGCTTAGCGAGGACTTTGTCGACTATACGGTCTTCAAGCCGAGCGAAGGTCACGATGAGGATCTGGAAACCCAGCTCGACCAGCTGATCGCCTGGAGCCGCGCCCTCAAGACAGTGCGCGAGGCGTAGACTTTTCTGCAAAGAAAGTCTGACCCGAACGGCGATAGAAATGTAACCAGGTGACTTTAATCCTGTGATATTTGAAGGGCAGGCAGCCGATCGGCTGTCTGCTTTTTTCGGCTTTATCGGCAGAAGCGCCGGTGGGTGACATGTCATAATCGTGACGCATCAAACAGCTAAGGATTTCTCTCTTGCAGATTTACGCAGGATAGGAGCTGGAAAAAGCCAGAAAGATTCGAGACGATCTATCCATGTCAAAGCATACGTAAAAACGCGCTGAAACTCTGAGCAGGCAACTTTCTTTGCATCTTAAGCATGTCAGCCCAAATTCTGTTTGCTTCCGTTTCGTCAATGGATGAATCTGTGAATGAGGCAACTAAGATATCCGATGTTGTGACCAATGTTAGATTTAGTTTCTGCGTGTATGCTTTAACATCTTTTAAATTGTTGCTAACCACAACACCGCCATGGAACTTTGCTAAAACAATAGCAGATGCTTCTCCTTTGCCGATAATCTTATTTCCGGCGCGTGGTGTCTTCGTGAGTTCTCGGAACAGTTTTGATTCTTCCGTTCCGTGGATAATTTCCATTCTGGAGATGATATTTGATGCCAGCATTTGGTCAATTTTGACTCGTAAATGATAAACAACAGGACGGCAATACTCGTCATATACGAATTGCGGGATCACAATTTGTCCCCGGTATTTTGTCAAGATAATGTCTTCACGGCCTATCATGAGAAACGAAGAAAAACAGTTTGTGTCGAAGACCGTTTTTTTAGTCATAATGATCCTCCACACTGTCTTTTCCATAAACCATGTCGTCTCTAAAGGCGTCGAGCAGCAATTCTTCGTATTTGCCACGTGATATTATATCCGAAGCAAATAGATCATGAGCCATTTTTATGTAACTGCCAACAGTCAGGTATTGTTTGCTTTCTGGACTTGGCTGATAAAGCTCGGCAGAAAAGCCTAGCCTTTGTGCTGATCGAATAACGCTGGTTTTCATTGCATTCGATTCCTCTTCCGATAGAAGTCCTTCCGCCTGAAGCCTAACCAAAGTTGCCTGGCGGCTCATGCCAAAGTGCTGCTCAATACGAACAATGTCGTCAAGGGACATTCGCTCACCTTTTTTATTTAGTTCGTTATTTATGAAATGAAGCATAGCCTCATATGGCGCCAGAAAGAAAGAGGCAAACTGGTCTGCCTCTTTCTCATAATCGCTTCGAGCGCCAACCAAATCACGTGAGCAAACAATTGTTTTGAAATCGTTATGAAAGAACAAATGACATAACTCGTGCGCAGCAGTAAAGCGTTGCCTTCCTTTGGATAGCCTTGAGTTAATGGCGATCAGTTTCAACGTGTCATCTTTCACGCTCATGCCGCTTATAGCATCCCGCATGGGGTAATACACGATGGTCAGATCAGGTTGCGATCCTAATAAAGCAAAAATGTCGACAGGCGAAGAAGGGTCTTCGCCCAGCAGCCGCCTGATCGAAATGGCGTCATAATTGATTTGAATTCTTTCTTTCATTTTGCCGCGTCTCCTTTCATTTGGATCATTTCGCGCAAATTCAAAGCAATCCTGTTGATTGCTGATATGGCCTCAAAATCCTCATTGCCGATTTCATTGGCCCGAAATGCAAATTGAAGCGACGGTTGACATTCATCATCCGTTTCAAAATATGCATCGGTGCAGCCAAACAGGACTGATAATTTCTCGAGCAGCTCAATGCCCGGACTTCGTTCATTGCTTTCAATTTTCGAAATCATGCTCTGATCCACGTAAAGGAACAGCGCTAGTTGCGTTTGTGATATTTTGCTGGCCTCTCGGAGACGCTTGATCTTTTCTCCAACAGACAATGTTGTTGTCATAATTCTCACCTCCGTTAATCGAGTATACGCTTCCCTTGTCATATTATCAATAGATTATGGTTTCATAAATATGACAATAAGGAGCAGACACTTTCACATGCCATGCGTTGCTGTTTCATCACATCACACGGAATTGATAAATTCGCTTAATTTGACAGGTGTTCTGATCATAAAACAACGAAAAGAGGCTATGTTTTTTGCATTGCCTCTCAGGTTACGCTTCAATAATGGTTTTTTAACAAAAAGTGCCTATCGAACCGCCATGTTCCAATCAGAAGCGGCGCACAGCGACCAGGCCGGTGCGCATGATCTGCTCAATGCCGTATGGTTCGAGCAGGCTGATCAGGGCGGAGAGCTTGTCGTCGGTGCCGGTCAGCTCCAGCGTCAGCCCCAGGGCGGCGACGTCGACGATCCTCGCCCGGAAGATTTCGGCGATCTGGATCACATCCTGGCGCTGATGGATGTCGGCGCGCACTTTGACGAGGATCAACTCGCGCTGGACGGCTTCCTCGGTCGGGAGACGTTCAATCTCGAGGACGTCGATCAGCTTGTCCAGCTGCTTCATCACCTGGTCGACGACGCGCTCGTCGCCGTTGACCACGATGGTCATGCGCGAACAGCCGGGCTTTTCGCAGACACCGACTGCCAGGCTCTCGATGTTGAAGCCGCGCCGGCTGAACAAACCGGAGACCTTGGAGAGCAGGCCGGGGTGGTTGTTGACCAAAACGGACAGCAAATGCTGGTTCATGCGGATCCCTTCTTTCGCGGATACAAGGTCGGTTCCTGCGGCGAGACGATGCATTCCAACAGGTATGGACGCGGATCGGCCAGCATGGCGTCGACCGCGGTCCGGATCTGGTCGTTGCTGGACAGGCAGGCGTAGCCGAAGCCATAGGCGAGCGCCAGGTACTCGAAATCGGGGTTCTCTTCCAAAAAGACCTGGGAATAGCGCTTGTACTTGAGGCTTTGCATCTCGTGCACCATACCCAGGCGGCTGTTGTTCAGCAGCACGATCTTGACGGCTGCCTTTTCCTGGCGGATGGTGCCCAGTTCCTGAAGCGACATCTGCAGACTGCCGTCGCCGCTGACGGCCAGGACGGTGCGGTCCGGGAAGGCGACCTTGGCGCCCAGGGCGGCGGGCAGGCCATAGCCCATCGTGCCCATGCCGCCGGAGGAGATGAAGGTTCGCGGCTGGCGGACCGGAAAGAAGTTGGCCGCCCAGATCTGGTTCTGGCCGACTTCCGTGGTCAGGATCGTGTCGGGCGGGCAGGCTTCCCCGATGAGGTGCAGCAGGGTGGGCGGGTGGACGACGCTGGAAGGGGACTCGGTGAAGGCGTCGAATTCGGCGTCATCCCGAATGGTCTGGACCTGGGCCAGCCAGTCGGCGTGACGGATCGCAATCCGGCGATCCAGGAGTCCATCGAGTGCCAAATGGATATCGCCGACGATCGCCAGGTCGGTCGTGATGTTCTTTCCGATCTCGGCCGGGTCGATGTCGATATGGATAATTTGGGCGTGGCGGGCGATTTCAGCCGCCGAACCCATTGCCCGGTTGCCAACCCTTGCGCCGGCCAGCACGACGAGATCAGCCTGATGCAGGGCGTAGTTGGCGGCGAAGACACCGTGCGAGCCCAGCGTGCCCAGATAATGGCTGTGGCCGGCGGGCAGAACGCCGATGCCCATCAGGGTGGTGACGACCGGGAGGTCAAGCTGCTCGGCTAGTCCGCGTAACGCATCGGACGCACCGGCGCTGATCACGCCGCCGCCGGCACACAGGATCGGGCGCTTTGCCTGAACCAGGCGGTCGGCCAGCTGGTCGATGGCATCAGGATCCGGTTTTAAAGCTGGGTGGTAGCCAGGCAGGTCCAGCGTGACGGGCTCAGAATCAGAAAACGACGCGGCCTGTATGTCCAGAGGCAGGTCGATCAGGACCGGGCCCTGGCGGCCGCTGGAGGCGATGTAAAAGGCTTCCCTGACGATGCGGGGCAGATCCTCGGCCCGGCGGACCAGGTAAGTGTGCTTGGTGAATGGAGAACACGCACCCGTGATGTCGGCTTCCTGGAAGCTGTCGGAGCCGATTAGGGATGAGACGACCTGGCCTGTGA
>JAAYDK010000460.1 GCA_012729295.1 Spirochaetales bacterium
ACCGCCGCTGAGCAGTACCCGCGGCACCTATTGAACCCATTGACTGCAATATGCCGAAAACAAAATCACAAGTAGTAATCAAAAACAAACGTGCGTCTTTTGAATATGAGTTCATAGACACGTATACAGCCGGAATTGTACTGACGGGAACGGAAATCAAATCCATACGGGCAGGCAAGGCTTCGCTGGTGGATTCCTATTGTTATTTTGTGGGCAAAGAATTGTTCGTCAAAAACATGAACATTTCCGATTACTGGTGGGGGTCGTTCAACAAACACGATCCCAGGCGGGATCGTAAATTACTGCTCAACAAGAGGGAGCTGAGCAAGTTATTCCGGGCGACCCGGGAAAAAGGCCTGACCATTGTGGTAACCAAACTGTTCATAGCCGAAAACGGCTATGCCAAACTCAATATCGCACTGGCCCGCGGAAAACGGGAGTACGACAAGCGGGAAACCATTAAGGAAAAAGATATGAGAAGGGAATCGGACCGGATGGCCCGGTTGTGATTCCCTTCAAGCTATTAATCCGCAGGGGTCGGGGACGGCAAAAAGAACGCCAATCCCAATACTGCCAGCACAATAACGGCCGAAATAATCAGCGGCCACAAGATGCCCATATTTTCCAGGGCGGACCACAAACCGTTTTCAAGAAAATCAAGATACCATTCTCCGGGTGTTGATAAAGGAATAATCATAATTTTAATTGTTTTATTATAGATACAATTCTAGCGATTAATGCTGCAACAGACAAGGTTTCTGTCTCCGTACCCGTTGTCAACGCGGGTTACCGGCGGCCAGAATTTGTGAGGAACAATCCATGGCAGCGGATACGCCGCTTTTTCACGGGAATAAGGATGTGTCCAGTTGTCCGAACAAACTTCAAAGGCTGTATGCGGGGCATTCTTCAACAGGTTGTCCTCCGGTGTTCCGGATGATCCGTTGTTTTCTGCCAGGGACTTGCATTCTTCCAGGATGCTGAGCATGGCATCTGCAAAACGGTCCAGTTCTTCCCTGGATTCGCTTTCAGTCGGTTCCACCATCAGCGTATCGTGTACGGGGAAGGAAAGTGTGGGTGCATGAAAGCCGTAATCCATAAGCCGTTTGGCCACATCATTAGCATCGGCCCCGTAAGTTTTTCCAAAATGACGCAAATCCAGGATACATTCATGAGCGACAAGCCCGTTTTCCCCGCAATATAAAGTCGTATATGCCGGGGCCAGTTTTTTTGATAAATAATTGGCATTCATTATGGCATACTCGGACACACGACGAAGGCCGTCCCGGCCCAGCAATTTTATATAACCGTAGGTTATAGGCAGCAGTAACGGAAATCCGTAAGGCGTTGCAGCTACTGTTTTTCCGCCTCCGCAATCAACCAGGGGATGTCCGGGGAGGTACGGGGCCAGTTCTTTGGTACAACAGATAGGTCCCACCCCGGGGCCTCCTCCGCCGTGAGGCATGGAAAAGGTTTTATGCAGGTTCAGGTGGCACACATCGGCACCCAGGATCCCGGGGTTGGTAATTCCAACCTGGGCATTCATATTGGCTCCGTCAATATAAACTAGGCCGCCGTTTTGATGGACGATGTCACAAATCTCCCGGATAGCCGGTTCAAAAACGCCGTGTGTTGAAGGGTAAGTAATCATCATACAGGAAAGGCTGTCCTTGTATTGTGAGGCTTTTTCCCGCAATTCTTCAATGTCAATATTGCCTTGTTCGTCGCATCCTACTATTATGATGTCCAGACCGGCCATAGCGGCGCTTGCCGGATTGGTCCCGTGAGCCGAGGATGGGATCAGGGCAATGTTTCGGTGTTCCTGCCCGTTTTCTTTCTGCCAGGAACGAATAACCGTAAGACCGGCATATTCTCCCGATGCCCCTGAATTAGGCTGTAGGGAACAGGCGTCCAGTCCGGTAATTACGGACAGATCGTGTTCCAGGTCTTTGATAAGTTGCATATAGCCCTCAACCTGGTATGCGGGAGCAAAAGGATGAACGGAATTCCACTGGCTCCAGCTTAGCGGCATAAGTTCCACGGCTGCGTTAAGTTTCATGGTACAGGATCCCAGGGGAATCATGGAATGTGCCAGGGAAATGTCGCGTGTTTCAAGTGTTTTGATGTAG
>JAAYDK010000174.1 GCA_012729295.1 Spirochaetales bacterium
AAGAGTCGGGCGAGAGGCTTCAGGAACATGAGGAACTTCATGAATATGATCTACTTCGTCTGCGGAGAATTGGCCCTACCCCTGCAGCCAATCATGTAGAGCTACCCACTACAAACAGCGAAAGGCCCTTTTTTATTACAGATCCGAAGAATTTCTAGAGATTACTAAAATCCTTAAGCGTTGAATTGCTTAGAAGGAAATTTGGAATAAATTCGAGAACACCATTAAACAGAGAAATATAAGATTATTCGAGGCTAATAAAGTAGCTTTCTGATTCTATGCTATCCTTTGCAGCATCAGTAAGTTGAAAGACTGATAATCCGTCAGAACGCTCTCACTGGTCTGACTCTATAGGTGCTGCCACGATTATTGCTGGAATTCTCTTGATTGCCAGTGTAGAGATTGTGTTCCCATGCGTCGTCCGCATCACCTTCGGAAGAACTCCAGTACTGAGCGCCTTCTAGACTTCCCAGTTCTTGAAGATACAGGTTTTGATACATCAGATTCAGTTCGTCTTTGCTTGGCAAGAACCAGTCGTCAAATCCATTTTCGTTATGGGTTGCACACATATTGACTGCATAATTAGCGGTTGTCTGCGTCCCAGTGATTTCTGTATATGCAGAACCTCCCATCGCTTCGACCAAAGTTATGGTATTTGCTTCTCCTGTGCCGATTGTAACATCCGTACCCGCTATTTGGTTCGAGCCCGTCGGGGTGGGGCGGCAATAACCGAATATGTAGATCGGGTCATCGGAAGTCCCGCTCCATCCGGCAGGGGCTGCTTCGAGATACCTCCATCCATCGCTTTCGGTAAGTTTGTCGTAAAACACGTATCCTCCGGCAGGACCAATTTCTCCTACACAATAGGCTACACTTAAATTCTCACTGGCGATTGCAGAATCCACATATCCTGCCTTCATTGCGATTGCTTTCACTGTCGTATCATGAGTGATGCTAAACGGTGCACTATACACGTCGCTGGAGGTTGTTGGGTCGCTACCGTCTGTGGTGTAGTGCACCGTTGCTCCACTAGTAGCACACGTGATGCTCACCATGTGTAATCCGTCCATCGATATGACCGGAGTCTCTACGGTTGCACCTGGTCCATTCGGACAGGCGATTAGTATAAAAATAAAAGTAATGATTATCATCAACATGATTGCGACACTGGGCGACTTGTTTTTCATATGAGACACCCCCTGACGGCATGTTATCGTCAAAAGTCCTTGACGCTGCCTTAGCGTAAACCTTAATAGCAAGCTGAGTCAAAGGAAATTGTTGAGGTGAAAGAATTACAAGCCCTGGCTTTCCCAACTGCTGAGTCAGCTTTTACATCGTCATTTTTTCCTTCCCATGATGAGAATCAAGTAAATACTATGCTCAGAGATAATTTTACCGATTTAATCAGAAAGACTGCCACTTTTATGAAAACCAAGGCATACAGATCGCGGTAATCATCTGAAGTAAATTCAATAAACCATGATTCTTCTGCAGGATGCCATCTGGGTTTTCAAGTATTTTTGGAATTAAATGGCTTTTTTGGTCAATAAAATCCTTTTCCAGAAATTTTATGACATACGCTGCCTCTGAGATCAGGAACGTCATGGACTCTTCTGGGGATAAGGTGAATATGGCAATGGAAGATAGTCTGTCCTGTACTCTCACCAATATTTACTCCATGAAGGCGGTCACTGAAGCATCTTCCTCAAGAACGCTAGGCTACCCTCATTAGAGTCTCCACCAATACACCACAGAAGGACTTACGGCAAAACCGAACTCATCCCATGCCCAACCAATTCCCCCGTTTCCACTTCCGACCATTTCATCGTACAGTACCAAAGGAATGAAAGTTCCGAGAACCAAAGCCCGGGTTCTTTCTTCATTCCAGAACTCCATAGAAACACCCAATCCAAGAGAACCAACAAGCCAATGCTGCAAATCGATCGATAATCCATAGATTTTCGGTCCTACACTCACAGCTTTGGTAGTATTGAGCCAAAAAGAGGTGGTCAAGCCAGCTGTCACCAAAAAGGATTGTGAGAATGCTTGTAAAACCTCTTGGTCTTGCATTATCGCAGACACTAAAGCATCACTGAACGAGTATGGAAGGGCAGTACTTGCCGAAAAAGTCCCAAAAGAAAGCCTTACGGCAGTACCTTGCGATAGAATTGTGGAATCATAACCAACATCTCACGAAGCTTTCGGCTGTGAGGACAATTGAGGGCTCAGACAAAATGCCAAGACCAGAATCGCCAGGACTTTTTTGCCCATTTTCCTTGTATTCCTTCCATTCTATTTCATTTAAGCTACTATACTTAGGCATAAAACGTAATATTCGGTATTTGTCAAAGTCGATATTCCTATTGTGTGAAAAAAAGAAGATCCCGCGGGATCTTCGATATGAATAATCTTGATATTTCAGGCATGTTCAATCCTTGACCACCAGCAGCGGTATGAGCTTTCCCCAGCATGATCGACTAATTCTTTGCTTCTCCCATGGGGATTGACTTACTCCCAAAATGAAGTATCCTGTGGGAGAAAAGGAAGATAGGTAGGAGAATGGTGCGTGGATTCGATTACATGAAATTGAAGGAGAGCTCCTGGGATACCGAGGTGCTCTCGTTTGTCGCACAGATACGCGAGTACAAGGGTAGGCAGGAGCTCTACCTCAGGCAGAAGCCGGTTGAACTCGAACGGTTGGTCAAGGCGGCGAAAATCCAGAGCACCGACAGTTCGAACAGAATCGAGGGCATCGGGACCTCGAACGCCCGGATGAAGCAACTGGTTCAGGAGCGATCCACGCCCCGAAACCGCGACGAACAGGAGATCGTGGGCTACCGTGATGTGCTGAACACGATTTACGAGAGCTACGAGCATATCCCGCTCAAGGGCGATGTCATCCTACAGCTGCACCGGGACCTGCTTGCGTTAACCGACAAGACTTTCGGGGGTAAATTCAAGAACACCCAGAATTACGTCAACGAAATCCATACGGATGGCAGTTTTTTCACCCAATTCACTCCGCTGGCACCATTCGAGACGCCGGAGGCAGTGGAGGCAATCTGCACAAGCTATCGACAGGCGCTCGAGAAACAAGTGATCGACCCGCTGATCCTGATCCCGATTTTCATCTGCGATTTCTTGTGCGTCCATCCGTTCAATGACGGCAACGGGAGGTTGAGCCGGCTGCTCACCACGCTATTGTTGTACCAGAGCGGTTTCATGGTGGGCAAGTATATCAGCATCGAGCAGAAGATCGAACGAACGAAGGATGTGTACTATGATGTGTTAGCGAAAGCCTCAAACGGATGGTATGAAGAAAAGAATGATTATGTCCCCTTCATCAAATATTTTTTTGGCATCGTCCTGAACTGCTATCGTGACCTCGAAAACCGGCTCAGTTTGGTTAACCGCAAGAGCACTCCATATGAGATCGTGAGTAAAGCCGTGGACAATACCTTGGGAGTGTTCACCAAGGCACAGATCCTCGAGCTTTGCCCGAGCATCGGAAGCTCCTCGGTGGAGGCTGCCCTGAAGCGCCTCAAGGATGAAGGGTATATCCTCAGGCAAGGTAGCGGAAGGAACACCACATACGTTCGGAATCCCAACAACACATAATCTCCCAGACAACAATTCTATGGGAGATAATCGAATTTCGTGGGAGATAACATCAAGATTCTGGAATCTTCAATCTTGCTCTATTACCGGTACTTAACGATATCTTTTTTGATAAAACATGAAAAATAGTAGCGTTAAGTCGAATGTATCAGGTGTTGAGAGCTTTAATCTCAAGCATCTTCCGATGAAGCTACGGTACTGTAGCTGTAAAGGTGTGCGACGAATATTCCTTGGAACTGGGAGAGGTAACCTATGGCGATTGGTTTCTTCCGAGTAAGGATGAACTGAACCTGATATACCAAAACCTATTTTTAAAGGGGCTTGGCGGTTTTGATGATTACGCCTACTGGAGTTCTTCGGAGAGCAGTGACGTCAACAGCGCCTATTCCCAGTACTTCCTCAGCGGATTTCAAGGTTTCTCCAATCGATATAACGATTTCATGGTAAGGCCGGTACGAGCTTTTTAAATAACACCGAAATCATTGTTCGGATTGTAGAAGACAATTTCTTGAAAAATCGAATTATGCGATTAACGGATTTTATTCGTACTAGTAATAGCGGGTGATTACCGGTTATCTGGTCTTGCCCAAATAGGCCACCTTAATCTGTTCGTCGGCGAGTAATTGTTGTCCGGTACCAGTCATCGTGATCCGACCGGTTTCAAGGACATAGCCTCTATTCGCTGTCTTCAATGCTACGTTCGCATTCTGTTCGATGAGAAGTACCGTTACTCCCGCTTCATTAATACGGCGGATGATCGAGAATATTTCTTTCACAACCAAAGGAGCGAGACCTAGTGAAGGCTCGTCCATCATAATCATTTTCGGATTGGCCATCAAAGCCCGTCCGACAGCCAGCATCTGCTGTTCTCCGCCGGATAAGGTTCCGGCCATCTGCCAGTGCCGCTCCTTAAGGCGAGGAAATAGCTCATACACCCGGTTTAGATTAGAATCAATTGTTTCTTTGTCACTCTCAAGATAGGCCCCGAGCTTGAGGTTTTCTAAAGTCGTGAGGTTTGCAAATACCCTCCGTCCCTCGGGGACCAGGACAATGCCTTTTCCTACGATTTTCTGAGTATCGAGTCCGTTAATCTTTTCACCTCGATAGGTGACAGATCCGCTTTCCATAGGAACCAATCCCATAATCGCCCGCAAGGTCGTGGACTTGCCGGCTCCGTTCGCTCCGATTAACGTGACGATCTCATGTTCGGCCACCTCAAACGAGATGCCGTCCAACGCAACGATTCCACCATAACAGACCCGCAGGTCCTGTATCTGCAATAAGCTCATGCTTCCTCAACCCCCAGATATGCTTGGATAACAGCCGGATTATTCTGGACTTCCTTTGCACTTCCCACGGCTATAGTCTCGCCATAATCCAGCACATAGATCTTGTCCGAGATATCCATGACCAGATTCATATGATGTTCGATGAGAAAAACCGTCAGAGAGAAGCTGTTCTTAATCGATTGGATGAACGAAGCTAGCTCCTCGGTTTCTTTCGGATTCATACCTGCCGCCGGCTCGTCGAGCAACAAGAGTGAGGGTTCGGTTGCTAACGCACGTGCGATTTCAAGTCTTCTCTGCTTGCCATATGGAAGCGAAGAGGCCTTCTCGTAGATGTGCTTTTCGAGTCCGACTGTTCTAAGCAGATCGCTAGATTTTTCACGCATCGAGCGTTCCTCAGCCCTGTTCAGACGGAACGTAGCACGCAAAAGGCCTGCGTTGATTCTGCAGTGCTTCGCAATCAGGACGTTCTCAAATACCGTAAGGTCTTTGAACAACCTGATGTTCTGGAATGTTCGGGCCATTCCCAGACGTGTAATTTTATCGGGGGTATTAACCACTTGCCGGGTAAATGAAGAGCGGTCCTTGCCTCCATATATTTTCTTCATCTTTGCCCGAGGATAGTTTTCTCCGATAACATTGCCATTGAAGATAACGCGGCCGTTGGTTGGAATATAGCCGCCGGTGATTACATTAAACGCAGTAGTCTTTCCAGCCCCGTTCGGGCCGATTAAAGCGGTAATATGACCTTTCGGAATCTCTAGATTGAGATCATCTACGGCAACCACACCGCCGAACTGCATGGTCAGGTGCTCGGTTTTCAGTACGACTTCGTCCATCATGCACCACCTTTGGCACGGCTACGCCGTTTGAATCGGCTGAGTATTCTATCCCAGCTGAACTCATTGGTCCCCATCAGTCCCCTGCGGTAGATCAACACCACCACCATCAGGAGAATGGAGAAGATGACCATACGGAATCCTGTCTTGAAAAGCGGGACCTGCCACCCGAACAGCTCCAAAGGCTGATCGAAGAAGCGTAACCACCATTCTTTCGAAGCAGTGACCAGAAATGCTGCGAGAACACTGCCGGTTACGCTTCCAATCCCTCCGATAACGACAATGAGAAGTATATCGTAGGTTAACGCAATCGAGAAGGTTTTGGCCTCGATGGACCGCATGTACATCGCAAGCAGACCTCCGGATAGCGC
>JAAYDK010000438.1 GCA_012729295.1 Spirochaetales bacterium
ATGGATCCGTAACCTGTACCTTGCCAGATGCCTGACCAGACATACAAAGACCAGAAAAGGTCTTTATTGCCCATCATATCAATTCGTTGTCCACCAAATAGTTCAATGACATTATTAATCAAACCGCTCCTGATACTCGTGAACTGGATAACTAACGCAACCATAACAACCGTTGAAATAAAATAGGGAACGTATGTAACCATCTGAACGGTTTTCTTAAAACGCCGACTAGGCAGATAATTAAGAAGCAATGCCAATATGACCGGTGCTGGAAAGCCAGCGATCAGCATATAGATATTGATACCTAGCGTATTGGTTATGATCCGACTGAATTGGTAGTTCGTAAAAAAACTTACAAAGTGTTTTACACCTACCCAATCACTACCAAATATCCCTTTTGTCACACGGTAATCCTTAAATGCGATTTGGGCACCATACATTGGGTAATATTTGAAGACCAACACATAAATAACCGGAAGCAGCAAAAGTAAGTACAGCTCCCAGTTTGTCAGCCACTTCCATCGTTTTCTTGTGCTTGCATTGTACATTGCTGAAACGGAATCGGAATGATTCATTATGATCTCGTCTCCTCATTTCTATAATCTAGCCCAGTATCAAAAATGTCGTGGCCAGAGGATTATTCACTTCATATAAAATGCTAGTAAATGTAGCTGATACATACAAGGAACGATTGATTGTGAAATGACAATATTCCAGAATAGTGCGTTTTGTGTAGGTAACATTTATGCATGGAGTTACATTATTACTGATACTAAGCATAAATTAAACGCCTGGATTGCTAGGATAGCAGGCGTTTTGTCTTATATCATCTCATAGCCGATAAGGTAAAATGCTACTCTTTTTTGTCGATATTGGGATTATGCCCCAAACGCCGCCGATATGCTCTTCTGAATGTATTCGTGTTGATATACCCAACGCGTTCTGCGATTTCGTTTATACTGATCCCGTGCTCCAGCATCGCTTGTGCTTGTGATATGCGTACGGATTCAACATATGTCGAGAAATTGATTCCCGTTTGCTTTTTAAAGAAATCGCTAAGATAGTGTTCTGTCATACTAAATATACTGCTTACACTGCACAGACTTATGCCCGGGTCCATGTAGCTCTCATCAATATAGTTTTTTATCTTCTCCAACTTAGCATTGTTGCTTCTTTTTTGATTTTCCTCGATGTATGCGCAAAACAGATCGATACAACGCAGCAAGTATACATAGGCATGGTGAACCGACAGCATCCGCAATGGCTCTTCAGCACCTTTTTCAACGGATCTTTTGATGTCATCTGGAACTTCGCCCGGCAGACTATTCCAGATTTTATGCACAAGACTGATAATATCAGACACAATGATTTGGATATGAAATTTGGATAAGTTATGCATACCGAGGGCATTACTGCGAATCTTCTCAATTTCATGTCGTGCATTGTCGTTATTGGCACTTAGGCAATAATCAATGATACGACGCGTCTGTTCGGGCATAAATACAAGAGCTACCCTTTGTCTCGTTTCCGTTTCGCAATAGAAGATATGCTGTCCTCCAGATAAATCGGCAGACAAGCTCAAGTTCTTCGCCTCTGTGAATGATTGGTTTACAGAACTCAAATTAGATTGCGGTGTACCAATGAATACACTCATTTCTATCCCATAGTCATTGACCATTCGATCATATAAATCACGAAAAAAAGTGAAAATATCATCGCCGTTATCAATATATAAGGCATACATCATATTTTCATTCACCATTTTATAAAACGGAACAATGTCAATCAACTCACATAAAACGTGTTCAAATAATAGTTGGTAATTATATGCTTCTGACATCGTTGTGGACTTTCTCATATAGTTCCTATACGATATGACAACGCCATAGCACTGAACAAATTCAAGTTCGACGCCTATTGCCGCCAACGATTTCTCAATATCCCCATGGATATCGATGCTGCCATCAATGAGTTGCGAAAAGAACACGTCTTTCATCCAAATGCGCTGCGAATTGATATTTTTTTGCAAAAAATTCTGGTTATCCTTAAGTTTTGTAATCGCTTGATCAATTAATGATATTTCATTTCTATCTGTTGCCTGATTCGCGCTATTTTTTAATATGTTGTGACTATTCATAATATTTTTAAGAGGCTTATAACTGTTCACAGCCATTACATAGGCAAGGAGAACACCTATTAAAAACATAATAAACACGGCAGAAAAAAGCAGGATCCGCGCACTTACAACATTATCCTGCTGGTATATTTCCGAATATGGGACAACCGACAGACATGAGTAATTGAAAATTCCAGATTGGCTCTTAATTGCAATGACCTTTTCTCCTGACACTGTAAATTCACTGATATGCTGGGTGATCTGTTCATTTTTCATCATCTGGTTAATCTGATCGATCCAAGCAGCACTCCCGTTCGATAAAACGACATCATTCTCTTCATCGAATAAGCACGAATACTCTGCACCATTAAGACGTGCTTGATCCATGAGTTTCAGGATGCTGTTTTCGTTAAGCAAAAAAACGAACTTGCCTGAGGGTTGAAAGCTAACTTCGCTTCTATATGTGTATAAATAGGGAATGCATCTTGACTTGCTGCCATTGACCGAAACCATTCGTGATGGCAGCAGTTTCCCATAATACTCCTGACACAGTATCTCTGTTTTCCATTCATCGTAGGTAAGATCGCCAAATTGAAATAATGGCTCATAGTATAATGGCAATCGCAAAAAAACTGCCGATGGCATCACGATTAATTCATTACGCCGCGAATATAAATAGTATGCCTTTATGTATTCATTATTCAATGTTACTCTTGGCAATGCTTTCATGCAAGACGATATCTTGCTTAAATTACTTTCATTCACTTTGAGGTTGAAATTCATAATCTCAAAAAGCTGATTATTAAGAGATTGTTCAACAACCTGGTCGTTAATCTCACGCAATACAATATCAATACTATCCTTCATTTGGACTAATATTCGCTCGTTTGACGAAATCGCCTCATCAATCTCGTTGTTCAAGATAACTGAATACAGTGCAAAGCTAACAGAAATCATGACAAATATCATAAGCAAATTAGATACCAGCATCCGCTTAAAAAAAGACATCTTATGAAGAAAAGCTGAGATTTTCATTTATACCTCTTCCTTCATTTGGTTTCAGGGCACGTTTCATCTGTTGAAGCGATGACATCTTCCATATATGCAAAAACAGGACAGCAGATGCATGCGGAATTCTCTTCATGGATTATATCCTAAATTTAACTTACTGAACAAAATCATATCTCTTGACTGCTCATGGCACAACAGGAGCGGCCAAATGTTATCAGTTGCTATGAGGTACCACGCATAGATCACGATAGCTCCAACCCCTTTGGTTCGGCCAGCGTGATGGTCGTAACGATCCCATCACGCCAGATCCTGAGATCGGAAATACATAAAATTTAGCTTCGAGTGCCCCCATGCACATATATCCTGACTTCCCATCCATGACGCTCGTATACCTTATTGCCGATGTTCAAGACCTTGCCTCACGGCTCAAACGCGTACCGCACGATCCAACAAGCATCGATCAGATCTTATCCTTGTCAGTCGAATCCCTTGATGACCCGAATCCATTCCAGCAGCTGTTCCATGTTAGAGGTTGTTTCTCACCTGCAACTGTCTCTTTGCTTTCAGCCACCAAAACTTCACGGCAATTTGAATGCAGGTTCCAGTCCGGCGATCACCTGCATCCAGCCGCGGAACTGCTTCAGGCTGTAGGGATAGCGTCCGGCGACATAGTGGTTATGGAACCGCTGGTCCCCAATCTGCCATGCGATCAGGTAAAGCCCCTGGTGCGACGGGTTGGCCGAAAAGCTATCAAGCTCGACGCGCGCATCCGGCGCCAGCGTGAATTTCCCTTCCGCGACACAGGTCCCGCTCTCATGGTGCGTCACCTG
>JAAYDK010000175.1 GCA_012729295.1 Spirochaetales bacterium
CGGTATGGCATATCTTGATAAAGATGGAGTATCATATCTGTCGATTCAATCATGGGGGCAGTGTAGTGGAATCAGGCTGTAATGTACAGTATACGGTTAAAAGGGTTGCCAATAAGCGTCGAGTAACGATCAAGATTACAATCGACGGATCGGTCATCGTCAGCGCCAATTATTCGGTTCCCGTGAAAAAACTCGACTCGTTCGTATGCATGCACTCCGGTTGGATCCAGGAGAAAATAAACTATGTCACTAGTCTTCCAGAGCCGCTGCCTCCACACACGTACCAAGAAGGAGATAGATTCTATCTTTTCGACCAGATTGTCACACTTGCCGTTGATACAGGTACCACCGCCAAGACGGTCCTAATTGGAAACGTTTTACAGGTTACCGTGAAAAAGACTTCACGCGAATCGGTACGAAAGGCAGTTACGGCATTTTATCGTGAACAGGGACTTGTGTTATATCGGTCGCTGGTAGAACAATGGCTCCAAAAACTTTCAATTCCAACTTCGAGAATACCGAAGTCGATAAGCATGTCAAATTTCAGCTCGAGAATGGGAAGCTGTTCGCAGCAAGGAGACCTTAAGTTTGCCTTACGATCACTTATGCTCCCACTCGGGCTGATCGATTATCTGGCATTACACGAAACAGCCCATTTGATTCATTTTAATCACGGTAGAGCTTTTAAGGCGGTCTTGGACGAGCAGATGCCGGACTGGAAGCGGCGCAAGCAAGAAATGTTGAATCTGTACCGTAGATGCGCGTCTATATAATAGCCGCCGATAGTTTCAATCTCTGATAATCAATACAAGACAGATTTGGTTAACTACCATTAACAAAATGGTTATGTTATAGTAGTTTTCGTTACAAAAGGAGGAGCACATGAAACCCGATAAGTTGGCCGATAACATCTATCGAGTACATGCCCGTATCGGCACCCGCGATTTATTCGAGGGAATCTGGCCTTTGCCCAATGGCGTGTTGCTCAATTCATATATAGTGCGTGGAACAGAGAAAACGGCATTGATCGACCTGGTAAAGGATTGGGATAACGCCGTAGATGAAATATCGAATCAAATCAGCCAATTGGGGCTTAGGCTTCAAGATATCGATTACCTTATTCTAAACCATATGGAACCCGATCACACCGGATCTTTAGCACAACTGAAAGAGAAAAATAAAAAGCTGGTCATCATCTGTTCGAAAAAGGCTGTTGAACTGGTGAAAGAATTCTACGGTATCGAAGAAGGGGTGCGTGCTGTATCTTCAGGCGATGCTCTTGATTTGGGGAACACCGTTCTCCATTTCGAAGAAACCCCAAACATACATTGGCCAGAGACCATGATGACCTACGAACCGAAAAGCAAGATTTTGTTTTCATGCGATGCATTCGGATCGTTCGGAAGATACGAGCATTGTTTTGACGACGAGCTTACCGAAGAGGAATGGGCTTTGCTGATTCCTGAAACCGAACGGTATTACGCTAATATTGTCTCGTCGTTTTCTTCGTTCGTGTTGCGCGGAATTAAAAAACTGGAAGCCTTTCCCATTTCCATGGTTGCTCCCAGTCACGGAATCGTGTGGAGAAAAGATCCGCAGAGAGTCATCAGGCTATATGCCGATCTGGCTTCGTATATGGACGGACCTGCCCGAGGCGAAATCACGATGGTATACAGCAGTATGTACGGAAATACGGCAGCCCTGGTAGATATAATAAAAAAGGCGGTGGAGGAAGAACACGTTAAAATGCATCTGCATCAGGTTCCCCAGGAACACGCTTCATTCGTGCTGTCTTCTGCCTGGGTTTCTTCCGGATTGATTATCGGAATGCCGACGTATGAATACAGGATGTTCCCCCCCATGTACCATATCCTTGATATTCTCGAACGAAGCCATGTCAATAATCGAAAAGTGATGCGTTTCGGATCGTTCGGCTGGTCGGGTGGAGCGCAAAAACAATTCGAGCCATTCGTGCAAGCACTCAAATGGGATTGTCTTGGTGTGGTAGAGTATCAGGGCGCGAGCAAACAGCAGCATCGTGAAGCTGCTGTGGCAATAGCCAAACAACTAGCCCAAACTATTAAAAAGTAGGGACACTAGTACACATCGATATCCTATTGGATGTAATAGTCCATTTATTTTGTGTAATAAGTGTTTAAGAAGCTATTAGTCCGTCAACTGGTTCTTCGATTGGAGACCTCAATAATCTCCAATCGAAGCTAGAAGGTGCCCAAGAAAATCAATGACGCGAGCTGTCGATGAAATAGCGCAGGCTTCTGCGGTTGAATGAACATTTTTCAGATTGGGACCAAGAGACACCGAATCCATCCCTTCGATTAAACTGTTAATAATGCCGCATTCCAAGCCGGCATGAATCGCGGTAACCACCGGTTCCTTACCGGTAAACGTTTTCCAGGCATGGCTGCACCGGCGAGCCAGAGGAGAATCGGGGTTCGGGGTCCATGAAGGGTAGCCGTTACTAATCTTCGCCGTTGCTCCAGAAGTTGAAAACACGGCAGCTGTTTTAGCTGCTATATGATCACGCGAAGATTGCACGGATGACCGGTGGCTGGTAATGAATTCGAACGCGCCAGATTCTTTTCGAACGATTGCAAGGTTTGTCGAAGTTTCAACCAAACCTTTCATCGTCATACTCATCTTGTCTACTCCGTTAGGCGTGATGTACAGCGTTCGTGCGAGAATCTTGCTTTGGTTGACAGAAGCAGCTTTTCTCTGCAGCCCCTGCGACGGTTGCAATCGAATCGAAATAGCGGGATCGCTTACCGAATACTCGGTTTTTAATTCAGACAGGATTTGTTCGACCTTATGCTTAAGATGCGTCTCCTTGTCTTTCGGAATCCATACGAAAGCAGAACAATGGCTTGGTATGACGTTTCGCTTCGAACCTCCATTGATATCGGAAATCATGAAACTGGAATCGTTTGAGAAATGGTAGAGAATTCGGGCACAACATTCGATTGCATTAGCGTATTGTTTATCTATTTCCGATCCTGAATGACCTCCGTGCAAACCATGAACTGTAAGTTCCCACGGTACATAATCCTGAGGAATTTCGGCATACTCAATCGGGAGCTTTCCGTCTACTTCAATCCCTCCGGCACATCCGATATAGAAAACGCCCTCTTCTTCGCTGTCTAGGTTAATCATGAGCCTGCTTTGAACAAGTGCCGGATCAAGGCCGAAAGCGCCGACTAGACCGGTTTCTTCAGTAATGGTAAGGATTGCTTCCAAAGGCCCGTGAGTGAGCCTTTGGTCGGTAAATAGATGCAGAATCATCGCGATAGCAATCCCGTTGTCGGCTCCAAGCGAAGTACCTTTTGCTTTTAGCCAATCTCCGTCACGCTGCAGAATAATCGGATCCTTCGTGAAATCATGAACTATTTCGGGATCTTTCACACATACCATATCCATATGGCCTTGCAGCGCGACCGACGGATAATGTTCGTATCCCTTCGAAGCTGCGGTTTTCAGTATGACATTGCCCGTCTTATCAACGAAGGCTTGAATACCGTGTTCTTTAGCAAACTGAACCAGATATTCTCGAATTCCTCTCTCATTTCCGGACTCCCTGGGAATGCAAGAAATTTCAAGGAAATAATTCCAAAGAGCTTGTGGCTCGAGTGACTCAACAGCACGTTTCGATTCTTTGGGAATATTCATAGAGCAGCCTCCAAAATTAATCATGAGTTTGAAAAATAATCTCTTAACAGATTACCGTGTAAAAACATTCCTTTCAATGACAAATCCGAATTGTCGAGGACTGCTATATCGGCAAAATAGCCCGGAGCCAGACGGCCGATGAAACCAAAATTATAGATACGTGCCGGATTGGATGTCGCCATTTGAATCGCGGTCTCGATAGGGACCTCCCAATCGACAAGATTCTTGATGCCCTGGAGCATGGTAAGCGAAGATCCTAAAAGCGTATCCGGGTCGTTTTTTCGATGAAACGCTCCATCTTGCATTCGTACGGCCTCTTCACCATGTACCCAGAACGTTCCCTCTTTTTGCATGGTTGGTTTTAACGAGTCTGTGACCAACACGATATTGCTGGTGGGTTTTTCTCTGATGAGGAGCTTGATTAATTCGGGATGCACGTGAACGCCGTCCGCGATAATCTCACACTGCATGTCCTGCTGGATCATGATGGCTCCTACTGTTCCGGGGTTGCGATGGTGCAACCTGCTCATCGCATTAAAAAAATGGGTTGAATGAAGGATCCCCGCCTGCATACCCTCGATAATATTTTCATACGTAGCGTTTGTATGACCTGCCAATAAAACAATGCCCGCTTTAATTGCTGTAAGCGCTAATTCACGCATGCCTTTTAACTCAGGGGCTACCGTCATGCTAACGATATGACCTTTTCCGCGTTCTATAATTTTATTAAATACATCAATATCGACGGGATGTACTCCCTCTGAATTCTGGGCTCCGAGCCGTTCGGACGAAATAAACGGCCCTTCGACATGAATACCTAGAATAGAAGCCCCCGCTTCATGTCCGATGGCGCTGACAACCGCATCGATTGCTTGCAGCATATGGTCGATCGTGTCGGTATAGATTGTTGGCAGGAACCCAGACACTCCGTAATCTGCAAGATGTTTGGACATTGCCAAGATTGATTCAGGTTTTGCATCATCTGTCCCGTACCCGCCGATTCCATGGATGTGAGTATCGAGAAAACCCGGTACGATGAATGCTTCGTTGACGTCTATGATTTTTGTTCCCTTGGGAAATGATTTTTGTGAAAAACGGCGCATGTTGAAAATATCGCTGATCTTTCCTTCAGAATCCATGAAAAGTCCGCAGTTATGCAGCTTGGCATAACCAGTTATCACCGTTCCGTTGGTCAGTACCATATTGCCCATCATCAAGCCTCCATTTCCTTATCATATAAGATAGAAACGCGCATGTCCCAGGTCAAGCAACGGCTTCCGTTTCTGAGGTGAGCCGATTGATCCATTTCCCGCTTTTAATTCTTAAAAGGCCGACGACCAATTTGAATAATTCTTCTGATGCAACCAGTAGATAGACACCGTACAAGGGTAAATGGAGGACGAGTCCACCGATGAAAGCAGCAGGAACTCCGATAAACCATACTCCTCCGATTTCTGCAAACAAAGAAAATCTGGTATCTCCGCCGGATCGTAATATTCCTACGATCGTCACCATATTGATTGCTTTCGGAGCAAGTACGATTCCGAGGGCTACCAGAGCGGCAGTTGTCATCGAATGAAGCGAATCTTGTAACCCAAAGGGAAGCGGAAGCCATTGAGCGGTTAGGGCTAATAAGATTCCCAATACTAACCCCACCAGAGCTCCGATGATAATGCAACGCCTGGCGTACTCTTTTGCCAATTCGATCTTATTTTCCCCGATTCTGTTTCCGATCATGATGGCCGTTGCGTTACCGATTCCCATCAGCGCTACGAAAAATAATCCTTGGATGGACTCGGTGACATTTACTGCTGCGATAACGTCTATTCCCATTCTCGCATACGCAACCTTATAAGCAGTCATTCCAAGCGACCAAAGCAGTTCGTTGAGAATCACGGGAGTACAGGTGATGAAAAAACTTGCAACCATCCGCTTCTGAAACGACATCATAGTCGAAAGCGAAGCCGCTACCGGACTTCGCTTAACATAGACGAACATCGTAAGAATGACCATCTCGGTAAATCTTGCAATCGTAGTCGCGATGGCTGCACCGACAACTTCGAGTCGTGGAAAACCAAAAGCTCCGTTGATCAGTATATAATTCAACACGACATTGATACTCAGTGAAATACTGGAGACGATAAGTGGGGTCTTGGTGTTGCCCGTGCTTCTTAGCGCAGTCGAAAAAGTCATTACTACCGCGGTAAACAGATAGCTGATTCCGACATACACAAGATATTCGGTTCCTCGCTGGACTACCTGTGGATCTTTGGTAAACAAATGCATCACCGCTTCGGGGAAAAACAACGAAACGATGGATGAGAAAAGCGCACCTACCAGATTCATTGAGAGCGAGATACCCATCATCTTGTGCATGGAACGGATATCCTGGGCTCCCCAGTATTGTGCGATAAAGATAGCCGAACCGCTGCTCACGCCGAAAAAAAACAGCGATATGAGAAAGAACAGCTGATTAGCCAAACCCACTGCAGCAAGAGCTTCTTCACCGATTCTTCCAATCATCAGAGTGTCGACAAATGATACCGAAGATCCCAGCAGGTTTTGGAGCATAATCGGGATTGACAGTTGCAACAGCCTTTTAAGGAATTCTTGTTTGGATTCGGTGACTATATCTAATCGGGAGGCCTTCATTTCTTGTTCCTTTGCTTTTCTGGAGTATAGCGGGGAACCAAAATCTGTACTAGGTCGTTTCTTCCGATTAGTTTGAGAGCTTCGATGACGAGCGTTCTGTGTTCCGGCTTATGAAAATGTATCAAAGCGCGCTGCATGCTTCGCTGTCGCCCTTTTGGAACATACACTGGCTCGAATAGCTTTCCCGGTCTCGGGTCTAGACCGGTGAAATACATGCAGGTCCCTACAGTTCCCGGTGTGGGATAGAATTCCTGAACCTGGTCAGGAACGAATTTTGCTTTTTTTAAGTATAACGCGAGTTCGACACTATCTTCCAAGGTAGTACCGGGATGAGCGGCGATGAAATAAGGAATACAGTATTGTTTTAAACCGAGCCGTTCGCTAGATTCTGAAAAGTCATGCAGGAATTGTTCATACAATGCAACAGGACTTTTGCCCATAGCTTCCAATGCGTGAGGGGCAATATGTTCGGGAGCGATTTTCAACTGCCCGCTCACGTGATTGGCTGTCAGCTGATTGATAAAAATCTTTCGAGTTTTCTCAGACGGTACGCTCATCAGATAATCAAAACGGATTCCCGAACGGACAAAGACTTTCTTTACTTTAGAAACGGCCGCAATTGCACGTAACTTCTCTGCGTACTGGTCATGATATTCCTTTAGATGCCGGCACGGTTCTGGGAACAGACAAAACTTGGTCGGACACGGTCCGCGCTCTTCTTGTAAATCGCAAGCCGGTCCTTGAAAATTTGCAGTCGGTCCGCCAACGTCATGGATATAGCCCTTGAAGTTGTCGTGGGAAGAAAGCTCCTGCGCCTCACGAACCATAGACTCTTTAGAACGTACGGAAATCATGCGGCCTTGATGGCTCGTAATTGCACAGAACGAGCAGCTGCCAAAGCAGCCGCGATTGCTTGTAATGCTAAATTGTACCTCTTTTAATGCAGATACTCCCCCAAAGCGATCATAATCGGGGTGCCATTTGCGAGTATATGGCAGTTCATGAATAAAATCGAACAACTGTGAGTCTATTGGTACCGAGGGAGGATTACACCATATGATTCGGTCAGCCGAACGTTGAATGAGTACGGTTTCTCCTTTTGGATTCTCGTGAAGCATTTGCAGATGAAATGACTGTGCATAGGCATGCAAAGCTTCGGGTTCGGCTTTGTTACTCGCCGGATCGCGTTTCGAAACCATGTCGTACGAAGGAAGTTCGACTATCTTTTTTTCATTACGTTTTTCAACAAATCGATGGTTGGAAATTACTGTCGCCGTCCCCCTGATATCCCCAATCGTATCTATCGGCTCTCCCTTTTCCAATCTCTGCAATAATTCGATTGTCTGGTATTCTCCCATTCCATATACCAGTACATCTGCTTTTGCATCGAGCAGCATGCTGCGCCGTACGCGATCGCTCCAGTAATCGTAATGAGCGAATTTTCTGAGCGACGCTTCCAAGCCACCGATGATAATCGGTACCGATGTTCCGAAGGCCTGCCTGGCCCGGCTGGAATACGAAATGAGGGCACGATCAGGTCTTAGACCCGCCTTCCCTCCGGGAGAATATGGGTCCTCGCTGCGTGGCTTATTGTTTGCAGTGTAGTGAGCGACCATCGAATCGATGGCTCCCGAAGAAATCATGCAGCACAGCCTCGGACGACCCAACGCAAGAAAATCATCCGGCCTATCCCAACGAGGTTGTGCTATAATACCGACTTTCCATCCGTATGACTCGATCAGCCTTCCAAGCAGAGCCGCGGCGAAAGAAGGATGGTCGACATAAGCGTCCCCGGTTATAAAAACGACATCCACTCCATCCCATCCGCGATTGGCGAGGTCTTGTTTATTTACTGGTAGAAATGCGTCCCTTGAAGTCATGCGACTATAGTATTTGATTGAAATCGGGGTGTAAATAGGATATCATGCTACGCCAACGGATTATTAAATTTTTCATAAGGAACAAAACAAGATGCCACGGTATGCGAAAGACCCAACAGCTTTTATCATATTGAATCCCCATGCAGCTAAGGGCAGAGCTGCGAGTTTTAAGGATCAGATTGCCAGTTACTTTGCAAAAGAGCAGTA
>JAAYDK010000004.1 GCA_012729295.1 Spirochaetales bacterium
CTCCGATCAAGGTGAATTTTGGAATCGGAATCCTGATTGTCCGCGCAGCGGGACCTTGTCCGATTACCCAGTCTATCTCGTAATCTTCCATCGCGATATAGAGCATCTCTTCCAGAACCGGCCGGAGGCGGTGGATTTCGTCGATAAAGAAGATGCTTCCCTCGGTGACATTAGTCAGGATACCGGCTAAATCTTTAGGCTTTTCCAACGCAGGTGCGCTGGTCATCCGAATCTCCGCACCCATTTCGTTGGCGATAATCGAGGCAAGCGTGGTTTTGCCCAATCCTGGCGGTCCGATGAGAAACACATGATCCAGTGTATCTTTGCGTCCCAATGCCGCGCGTATGAATACCGAAAGGTTTTCCTTGATTCTGTCCTGTCCCTGAAATTCCCGCAGGTACTGAGGACGCAGGATATTTTCCTGTGCATCGACTTCACGCTGAAAAACCGACGAGAGAATTGACTGTTCGTTCGATTCGTTGTGTTCCACTTCTACCCCAGCTGGATAATCGCCTGTCTAAACAGGAACTCTTCGATTTCCTGCTGCCGTTTTCCTTCCAGCAGCTTTTCGTGTTCTTCGAGCAGTTTCCCGATAACCGACGATACTTGCCGTTTATCATAGCCCATATCGACCAAGGCGGCAATGAGGTCTTCGAATCTGCGGTCAGTCTGACCTCCCTTGCCGGCTTCTTTCGGCGGTTCGAGGATGATAGTATCCCGCAGTGCAAGTATGATTTTTTGAGATGTTTTCGGACCGATTCCCGGGATGCTCGATAAATAGTTCACGTCGTTATCGTCCAAAGCCTTCACAAACGCACGAACTTGTGTTGAATTGAGTATCTTTTGAGCCTGACGCGGTCCGATTCCGCTGACTTTGATCAGCTCGAGAAACAACAGCCGCTCTTCTTCGTCGACAAATCCGTAGAGCGTCATTCCGTCGTCCCGATGCTGGAGCCAGCTCAGCAAACGCACTTGTCTACGTGCGTCTCCTTGTAAATTAGATAGTTTCGATGCTGTCTTGGTAGAAACCAGCAATTCGAATTCTATTCCTCCGTTCGTCCTGATAACGACTGCATGGGGTCCGGCGTGAACGAGTTCTCCCATTACCGCATGTATCATATTCGTAGCTCCTGTAGTCCGATTTTTAGATTAAAATTGGAATTGGCAGCATAGCAGATTGCCGCTGCCAGCGAGTCTGCGGCATGATCAGGAGAAGGTATCTTTTCCATTTTAAGCAATATGCGCACCATCTCCTGAACCTGATGCTTTTCGGCTACACCGTATCCCGTTACGGCCTGTTTGATTTGCAACGGTGTAAACAGATGCACCGGCAATTCCATAATCAGCATCTGATGAATCAAAGCTCCGATGACTTTGGCAACTCCGATTGCCGAGGCGACGTTTTTGGCGAAAAAGATATCTTCGATCGAAATCGCATGCACCTGATGCTCTTGTGCAATTTTAGCAACCGACATTGCGATATTGTGTATTCTTTTTTCGAGAATCTCGCTCGAAGGCGTCTGAACGACTCCGAATGAAACAGGCCGGTAGCGCCGGCCTTCGTAATCGACCACGCCCCAGCCTGTTTTGGCAATACCGGGATCTATGCCCAGAATTCGCATCTGTTACTCTTCTTCGCCGGTATAGTCATCGGGAATCTCAAGGTTTGAGTATACCGCCTGTACATCGTCGAGATCTTCGAGTCTTTCAACCATTCTAAGTACCTTGCCGGTCTTCTCGTTATCGAGGGCGACCATGGTGTCGGCAATTTTCGAAACAGATGCCGATGTTTCTTCGAAACCCTTTTGTTGCAGACCTTCGAGTACTGCGACGAAATCCGACGGTGCCGTTACTACTTCGATCACATTGTCAGAAGTAGAAACATCTTCAGCTCCAAAATCGAGCGAAGCTTCCAGAATTTCATCCTCCGTGTACTTTTCGGCATCATAGGTGATGATTCCCTTCGTTTGGAAAAGATACGAAACACTACCGGTGGCTCCCAGCGACCCGCCAAGCTTGGTAAGCGTGCTGCGCACATCGGCGGCAGTACGGTTTTTATTATCCGTCAGCGTATCGATAATCAGTGCGACACCTCCTGGAGCGTACCCTTCGTAGGTGAGTTCGTAATAAACCGATCCTTCCATTTCGCCGGCACCTTTTTTAATCGCGCGCTCGATATTGTCTTTCGGCATATTGTCTGCGCGTGCCTTGAGGATGGCTGTTCTAAGGCGTGCATTAGAATCGGGGTCGCTTCCGCCCATTTTGGCGGCTACCGAAATTTCTTTGATCAGTTTGGTGAAAGCTTGGCCGCGCTTTGCGTCGGCAAGTCCCTTTTTGTGTTTAATTGTTGCCCATTTACTGTGGCCAGACATACTTGATACCCTCTTTTGGATGAGCGATGCTCAGTAAAGCGATGATAATCCGAATAACCGTACCATAGTAAAAAATGAGGTGTCAAGGGGCTATTGGCAATTACCAATCGTTCAGAGGCCAGTACATCGGAATGAACTCGGAAGAACCCTCTTCGGTACCGTTTCCGAATTGTCCGTAATCATTCTGGCCGGTGACGTACAGCATACCATCGACAGTCATTACCACTGAATGGTAGGCTCCGCACGAAACGGCAGAGACACCGTCCATGACGAAAACCGGCCATGCTTGTTCGCCGTAGGTTTCGATACCGAGTTCTCCGGTAGAGTTCGAACCCATGGCCCAGAGTTCGCCGTCTTCGGTAATAAACATGGTATGGGCATATCTTCCCGCTGAAACTGCCTTGACGCCTTCGGCGACCAACATA
>JAAYDK010000455.1 GCA_012729295.1 Spirochaetales bacterium
ATCAGGAGTGACCGAACTGATGAAAAGCGACGGGAAATGGTCAGCGACTGTTCGACTAGCATCTGCTACAAGCAGGGAGATCACGTTCTTTGTATGGGGGGAGAACGCCTCCGGTGAACACCTGTATTCGGGAGACGGCAAAATCACTGTGCGGCCAGCACCTCGATAACCGTGCTGACAGCAGCAGGCTATTCGCTGAGGGACATGGGTCCGGCCGGGGGATACATCTTCCATGACAAGGGCAATTACGTCGACGGATGGCGGTATCTTGAGGCAGCCCGTGCGGGCTGGAGTGGAAGTACTTATGATCCCGGCTATATTTTCGGTCATTATATGCGGCAAGCCGGACTGGGTCTACGATCAACGACGATGTATCCGTTGCGAAGGTATATGTAAAAGTGTACAACTCGTCTGGTGTGCATTTGCCTGCAATTGATGCGACGAGCGACATCTCCGGCGTGACGCAACTAAGGGAAAATGAAGCGGGCACATGGTCGGCAACGGTTCGGCTGGCTGAATCTGCAAGCGGGACGATAGGATTCGAAGTATGGGCGGTCGACGCATCGGAAGCCCATGTGTATGAGGGGGGCACTACGCATACGGTCGGCCAGAACGGCAATTCCGTCACCATACCCACACATGCAGTCTCTACTACCTATGCGCTACGTTCCACAGGCCCGGCGGGCGGACTGGTATTCTACGACAAGGGCGATTACGTCGGCGGATGGCGATATCTGGAGGCGGCTCCGGCTGACATCATGCTGGGCACGGATGATTATTACCATATCTTTGGGTATTATCGAACCACACCGGGTGGAGCGTCGACCGAGGTAGGGACGGGAACAGGCATAGGGACCGGCAAGGCGAACACTGAGGCATTAATGTCAAAGATGGTAACAATGGCATACACATCTTATACAACCAGTGATACTACGACGACAGGGGACTATGCTGCACGGTTGTGTGACATTCATCTAGCAGGAGGGTACGATGATTGGTTCCTGCCCTCGCGCTATGAGCTGAACCAGATGTATTTAAACCTACAAGCCCAAAGCGTAGGGGGTTTCTCTGGCTACTACTGGAGTTCGTCGGAGGAAGGCCACCTCAGCGCATGGCTCCAAAGCTTCAGTACCGGGAATCAGTACGACTATGGCAAGTATAATGATGTCAATATAAGACCTGCACGGGCTTTCTGATGAGTTATTCAACCATATACCTATTCGTTCATTAATGGGGAACAGGGGGCTCCTCGCCCCCTGTTGTTTCGCGAGGATGTCTTATAAGGCAATCCCTCGGTAGATTTTCTATTAGTTGGGGGAAAACCCTCAGAAATG
Source organism: Spirochaetales bacterium (assembly GCA_012729295.1). Classification (GTDB taxonomy): domain Bacteria; phylum Spirochaetota; class Spirochaetia; order Sphaerochaetales; family Sphaerochaetaceae; genus JAAYDK01. Next base: position 1,335 of record JAAYDK010000455.1, read on the forward strand.
TTCCGATGATTGTTTAGTGACGTTATGATGAATCTTGACTTATTCAAGTCGCTTGCAATAGTCTCCCAATTCCAAGTGTTTCCAAATCTTTTTATTATATCATTTAATTTAGCCTGCCAACCATCTATCTTCCCGTGGATGAAAATACAATAAAATAATTATACACAAAAGAAACGGAGCAATTAAGTACTACTCTGTGTTTGCAATCATCGTGTCAGTCAGCTAGAATGTAGCACCTTTGCAATTGTTCAAGAAGTTACGGCTTCAATGCAGTGATTGGTACCACACAAACGCCATCGGGTCTGCGATAGGCTGCGTTTGATAGCCCGCAGATTACACAAAGTGTGGTAGCCGGATGTTTGAATTTCTTGTTGACATCCAAAAGTTTTGCAGCGGCCTCGTCAATCTGGTGTGCCCCCAGTTTGATCTCAAAGGCAGACCAGCTTCCGTCTGGAAGTTCCACTACCGCGTCTATCTCATCGTTGCTGTAGTCTTGGTAGTGCAGTAGGTTGGCTGAAAACGACTGTGCATAGATTCGGAGGTCTCGTTCGCACAAAGCCTCGAATAAAAACCCGAATGTCTTTAGATCGCCAATCAATCGGTTTTCATCGGAGATACCTAAAAGTGAGCATGCAAAAGACGGATCGGTGAAATGACGTTTCTCAGCCTGTTTTATGCGAAGAGAAGAACGTATGGCAGTTGCAAACGGCTTTTGGTTCTCGATGATGAACAGTTTTGCAAAGATATTCAGGTAGTCAGCAATGGTATCCTCATCGATGGTCAGCTGTTCGACTCCTTGCATGTCACTCTTCAGACGTGCCATGGTTGCTGTCGTGCTCTCATTGCGTGCAAGCGATCGGAGCAGAAGGCGCATCTTCGATTCATCACGCACTTTGTCATCAACTTTGGCTACATCATTGGTCACCATATTGTCCAAGTACTGTGCCGGAATCAAGAGTGCGTCTTCGGTCGACAATTTCAGGTTGCCTGGCCAGCCTCCTCTCAGAATATATGATGCTAAGACCTGAAGACGAATCTCTCCTGTAATCACATTCTCTAGCTTTCCTTCACACAAATTTTTTAGTGAAACGTTCCCTGAGGAATTCCCCGACTCGAACAACGACATGGGCATCATGCGTAGTCGTGCGATACGGCCGGTGCCGCTATGCATGACCCCCCTGTGCGAAGGAGTGGCGCTGCCGGTAAGGATGAACTGTCCCTTATTGGTACCCTGGTCGACAGCGAACCTCACCGCATCCCAGAGCGACGGTACTTCTTGCCATTCATCGATCAGACGGGGTTGCCTGCCTTGCAGTACCAAGGAGGGATCTATCTGGGCAAGTTGCCTATTCTGAAAATTCCCGGCAGGGTCACCGACAAAGAAAGTACTTTGGGAATGCTTTTGCGCAGTCCATGTCTTTCCGCACCATTTGGGGCCTTCGATGCAGACTGCTCCAAATGCCCGAAGGTATTGCTCGACTGCCGAGTCAATAATGCGTGGTCGATAGGTGTTGTTGTCCATGGAAGTCCTCCTACACGAAGAATATTCCATTCGGTTAAATTCGGCAATATCATTCGGTTAGATTATATGATTTTAATCGGTTAAATAACTTTTACGATAGCATCAACTTGTACTTGTCAAGAAAAATAGACACTAAAAGTATTTAATTTAATTTCTCGTTTCTGAAAGTAGACATATCCATTTCTTTGTCTTGTTTCGTTTTTTCAAAAGTAGACACAGCATACATTTTTTCACAACTTAGTTTTCCCGAAGTAGACACCATCCTGTAATGTATCCATCTGTAAGCTTTTACACTGTACCTTCCAGCCGAC
>JAAYDK010000176.1 GCA_012729295.1 Spirochaetales bacterium
ATACGAAGATAACCGACGTTTTCGAAAGCTCAGGATTATCGCCGAAACCGCTAGCGGAATTGCAATCAGCGTGATGGCAAGCACTTCGTAGCGGATGCCCGTGACAATCCTGATTTCGCGTGTGCTTGAAACAATGCGTTTGCCGGTTGCATCGATTAGCTCGATCACGGTACGTTTGTCAAGTTCACTTGCAGGTAGGTGAAATGCCCGTTTTTGTGCCATGACTGATTCATTTGTCTGATTACCGTCAAGGGCGATAATCTCGTAAGCCGAAGTGTTTGACGTACTTTGCACGATTCCATACAGTCCTGCCTGAATTCGCTTGTTTGTCGAGCGGGTGCGCATTTCCAAGACCGTATCGGGAACTTGGCGGATCGCAACCCATCGATACAACGACGGGTTGCCGGAACTTTGATTATCTATCAGCTTTTGGTACTGCAGGTCGGGGTATTCGTTCTGATAATAGCCCTGAAGATAGATATCGGTAGTTCCGTCTACGTATATCACCGACCGGGGATTATCTGATGAATCCGGTTGAGTCCAGCGATCCGCACCGGTAATGCGGTAGCCGACCGAATTCATGCGGCGGCCACTAAAGACAATTAATTGTTTTTCAGTACCTTCCAATACCGACCCGTCGCTAAGCAAAAATCGGATGTGATACGAGCCTTCGGGAAGCTTTATCGGGTAGCCCATCTGGATATATGAAGGGCTAACTGCATACGGCAAGGTATCGAGCGGCTTCACAGGAGCGATGATACTCTTCATCGCTTGTTCGAACTCAGAGGTGGGCAGTTGCGCATCCCGAGCAGCCATATACTGCTCGAAGAGTTCGAAAACCTGGCCTTCATAAGCTTGATACTGTATCTCATACTGTTGAAGTTTGTTTTGGTAAGCTGAAGAGAGCGCCATGTAGCGTTCCCATTCTGCAAGAGCTTCCTGACCGGTCAGCACATTCCAGTCGTCCTCATAGGTCCCTTTGAGGTTGAAATAGGTGTAGGGGACAGGATTGACGCTGCGAATAGTTCCCTTTGTATCGAGAATCTCTAACGTACCTGCGAAGTTAATATCGAGAACCGAACTGTCTACGCGCCAGTCTTCGGTTATCGGCCACCAGTAGGTAAGATGCTTTTTCGCACTGATAAAACTCGTCTGATCGGCCAGAAGATAGAGACTATCGGAATTTTCCTTTGTAAAGGTGATGGCTCCATAATCGTTTCCGTCAAAGCCTACTACCACATACACGGTCTCTTCGATACGTTCGGGAACCTCTGCAAAAAGCGGAGAAAGCATCATCAGTATCAATCCAAGTATCAAAATGTGTTTATGCATGCTTTTTCCTCTCATTTCGGAACATCCCAAGAAATATCGGTGTAGTAGGGGACCTCAGGAACTGCTTGTTTCAGATATGCAAGCGCTTGATCGAGATTCTGCATCGAAGCAAGCTTATCGGCCGTTGTCGCGAATAACCCGACATCGACCGAATCCGGATTGCGAACAAGCACTAGGTAGCGTATTACGCACGCCGAAACAGTCTGTTTCGCAAGTAGTCCATACTCAAGATGAGCGTTGTAGCGGAACTGGCTTTCCAGGGTCGTATCCCACGTCCATGGAAGCTGTCCCCAATAGAGCGTCTGCGCATCATCTAGTTTCTGATAATCGCTCGGTTGTGTACGATTCCACGGATAGACTTGAACAAATACGCGGAGATCCAAAGGAGGGTGGTACAAAATTGCTGAGTTTTCTGCAGTCGCCGCACGCAGCGATATGTCCCATCCGCCCTGTACCTGTTGTTCGAATGCGAGAAATTGGGCGAGACCATCGATTTGGTACGCTTCCATCACGATTGGGGTTTCTATAGTATTGATCCCTTTTTTCAACTCCATTTGTAGTTCAACCGAACGGTAAGAGGGTGCGTGTATGGTCAGCGTCCACGTCCCCGGTTTCAGATTCGTAAAGCGATATGTCTTCGGACCCCGGTCCGATTGGAAATAGCCGTTGATTGTCTTATCTTGTATCTTTGCCTCGAAATCCCATACCCAGGCACCGACTACGCTATCGATTACACTAAATTCCAGCGTCACAGGCCTATTCAGATAAGGAATTGCGGCAGCTACCGCTACGATTATGATGATACAGACAGGTATCAGGTATGTCAGCAACGCTTTTCTAGTCATCGATTCTCCCGAAGTCAGGCAAAGATGCCATCGATTGTACCATTTACTGAGCTAAGACGCTATTTTTTTCTGAACTAGGGCGATAGTATGCATATCGATGCTCTGACTATGGTGAAAAGGGGGAAAGAATGTCCTCATTTGTCAATGACGCGATTTTTACAAAAACCATAAGGAAGATTATCACTAGGTACATCATATATCTTGCCTGGCTGTAAGGCGCAACAGTGGACAAATACGGTCATAATCCTCCATTTCCAGACTGTAGCATGATGATTAGCAAGCAGATAGCAGAACTGCATACTCCTTTGAGAAAAATGCAATGGCGTTCTGAAATTCCCGGATGTACCATACTAAAAGCTCTAGAGAAATCTTACATCCTAAGTGCAGTATGAATTGAGCATGATAATGTTATAAATATGAGTAAATAGTGGAAGATAAAGGCAGAATTACTGATAAATTAATCATAAATAATGAGCGGATAAGGAAAAACGAGAAGGGCAAAGTTGAAAAAATTATATAAACGTTGACGGTCCCAAGCAGGGATGCTAGACTTTTTACCTAGACCGAGACGTTGTACAAGTGAATTGCCTAAGTTTTTCATAAAGAAACGTGGAGACCATTGGGGCGTTGCCTCAAGGAAAAAATAGGAGGATGAAAATGAAAACAAGGCGTTCGGTTCTTGTTCTGCTGATTTTACTAGTGTCGATCGGGATGCTCTGGTCGGCAGGTGCAGGGGAGCAGGCAAAGAAGGTAGAACTGGTGCACTGGGGACATACCCAGCCGCCGTTCGATGGCCTGATTGCGAGAAATATCAACACGTTCATGGCTGAAAATCCAAACGTTACGGTTGAGTATGCGGTATTCAGCGATGCTGATCTTCCCAACCAGCTACTCACTGCCGTTGCCGGTGGTTCAGCACCCGACTCGTTTACGATTGCCGGAACTCAGGCTGCCCGATTCCTCGAAGCCAACATGTTGGTAACGATTGATCCACAAGCGTTTGGAAAGAACACTATTGATGAAGTGATTGCAATGTGGGAAGACGGGGCATTCATGGGCGCCGGCGGATACTTTAAAGGATCCTATTACGGAATTCCTCACGAACTATCCAACTACTGCGCATGGATCAATGGTAAGCACATGGTTGAAGCCGGTTTAGACCCGAAGAACGATGTTCCCGAAACCTGGGCAGAGTTTACCGAAGTCGGAAAGAAAATGACTGTCGACGTTGGTGGTGTACGAGTTCGAAACGGATTTGGAGTCAACCTCAAGACCGCCGGATTCGTAGCCAATATCGGATTCCCGCTGCTTCGTCAGCTTGGTGCCGGAGTGGTCGATGACGATGTAACGAAGAGCCTGCTCGATACACCGGCAGCGGTAAAAGCCGTTACGACGTTCACAGACTGGATCCTCAAAGATAAGATTTGGGACCCGGGTTTGGTCAACGATGATCGCGAAGGATTTGGAAACGAACTGCTTTCGATGTTCCTTACCGGTGGCGCTTGGTATTGGGGCGTCATGCAATCACAGTATCCCGGTGTATACGATGATGCAATCGTATTCCCGTATCCGCGTTTCGCAGAAGGAAAAGATATCGGAGGTATCAGCTATGGATATTCGACGTATGTCTTCAATTCTTCCAAGAACCAGAAGGATGCATGGAGAGTTGCAGATGCTATTGCTTCTACTCCCGATGATTTTATCAAGGAAGGACTCTTCCAGCCGCGCAAGGGATATGATGCAGAACTGGCTGCAGCCTCTTTACCGAGTTGGGATGTATTCGGAGCCGACCTGAAGAAGTCGACACCGCGTCCGGTTACGAAGCATTATGCTGAAGTCATCGACATCTACTTTGCTGCAATCAACCAGATTGTCTACGAAGGTGCGAAAGTCGAAACCGCGCTCAACGCAGCTGCGAAGAAAATTAACGATTTACTAAAGAACTAAGCATCAGGTTGCGGTCGGTGAAACCTCACCGGCCGCACTACTTTGAGGAATCTCGATGAAAAAAAACAGCCATTCCCGTGCAGGGTATTTTTTTGTAGTTCCCACTGTCATCCTGTTCTGTGTGTTCCTCATCTTTCCCATGCTGAACTCGTTTCGGCTGAGTTTGTATTCATGGAACATCATGGAACCGATGAAATGGGTCGGCCTCGATAATTTTAAAACACTCTTTCAGGATAAGGAATTTTTAGCGTCCTGGGGAAGAACGCTACAGTTCACCCTCACGAGCGTAGTTTTGTTGCTCATAGTTTCGTTCATATTTGCACTCATGCTCGACAGCAGGAGCTTAAAATCTCGCAACCTGTTCCAGGCAGTATATTTTATTCCTGTCGTATTGGTTACACCGGCAGTCGGTGTAGTGTGGAAGCTAATGTTTCAGACAACCGGAATTCTTAATGCAGGGATTTTTGCTCCGATTTTCGGTGCGACTGTACCATGGCTTGAATCTCAGAATATTGCGCTCTATTCCATCATGCTAGTCCAGTTGTGGATTTCTTCCGGTTATTACATGGTAATGTTCATCGCCGGATTACAGGGAATTCCTGAAGAATATTATGAATCGGCAGTTATAGACGGAGCCTCATGGTTCAGACGCCTGTTCAGTATTACGATCCCCTTGCTGAAACCAGTATTCCTGTTAGTATTCGTCACTTCGGTTTTGTTCGTGTTCGGGCAATTTGCCTTACCCTATACCATATCCCAGGGGGGCCCGAATTATGCTACCGAGCTGATGACGTTGTTTATCTACCGTAACGCGTTTAAGTATTTGAAAGTCGGATATGCCTCGACTGCTTCGATATTCTACTTCTTGACCATGATCGTGTTCTCCATCATCCAAATCAGATTGTTCAGCGATAAGAAAAAACGGTGAGGTGGAGCATATGAATATATATAGAACAAAGAAAACCGTAGGAACAATCATATTACATCTCGTTGTCGCGTTTATCGGGTTAATCATGCTGTTTCCGTTTATCTGGATGATCCTTGGATCGTTCAAGTACAATAAAGACGTATTGTCCATACCGGTAAACCTGTTGCCCCCTGAGTGGAATTTTGCCAGCTACAAGAACGCGTTTGCAGCAGGGCCCTTCGGAAGATACTATCTTAATTCGGTAATTGTCCTCGTATTTGCGCTTGTCATCAATGTCGTTACCTGCACGACTTCAGGCTACGGTTTGGCAAAGTTCAAATTCAAGGGTCGCGACTTCTTCTTTACGTTGATCCTGAGTACCCTGATGATTCCGATCCAGACCATTGTCGTACCGCTGTTCGTTCTTATTTCCAAGATGAAACTGGTTAATACATATGCCGGAATCATAATCCCGTTGTCTCTATCGGGTTTCGGGGTGTTTTTAATGCGGCAGTTCTTTTATTCGGTTCCCGACGAATTGCTGGAAGCTGCCCGAATCGACGGAGCCGGGGAATTCTACATCTTCAGAAAAATCAGCATACCGATTAGTACGGTAGCTATCATCAGCCTGACGATTTTTCACTCCCAGTACGTGTGGAAGAACTTGTTATGGCCGCTTGTCGTGGCAACCAAGACGAATCTGAGAACGCTTACGGTGGGGATATCGCTCTTTTCCGGTGTATTTTTCACACCGTACCCGGAACAGCTTGCAATGTCGGTCTCGGCCTGTATTCCGATTGTAGTGCTCTTCATATTCCTTTCGAAGTACTTTATCCGCGGTACGGCGATGACGGGAATCAAAGGATAGGCGGACGGCAGGTATCGTATGAATACAGATAAGATGTATTCCTCTTGCTGTTCCTGTTGCGATTGCATTTCGAGAATCGTATGTATGTCCGTATGCTTGAGATAAACTCAAAAGGAGGGTGCGTATGTCTTCATTACAGTTGGTAAAAGTCGAGATTACCCCGCAAGAAAGTGTTCCGATGATGGGTTACGGAGACCGGACATCCTGGTCGAAGGGTATTCACGATCCGCTGTTTGCCTATATCTGGTACGTAAAAAACACCGGTGATGCCGAAGCTCGTGTGTGGATTGTCTGTGATTTGTGTCTGTTCAGCATTCAGACTTCCACGCTGATCCGAGAAGATCTCGGTAAAGTGTGCAACCTTTCGCCTGATCATATCGTTATTTCTGCGACACACACTCACAGTGGTCCAAACGTAAGATATCTTGGTCCGGCAGGAGTCCCTTGGGAACAGCGCTACTACTCGCTATTGATATCACGTCTTGGTCAAGGCATCGCCGAAGCTGGAAAAACCGCGTTCGAGGGTTCACTTCAAGTGCGAAAAGCAGAAATACATATCGGAGTGAATCGAAGAGGCAGTCATTTACCAGCCGATTCGCGTGTAATTTTATTTTCATTTGTTGATAAAACCGGAAAAGGTCGAGCCCATATGTTCCATTATTCGAGCCATCTCACTGCATTGGGAGTCGACAACTATCTCATCAGCAGCGACTGGGTCGGCCCGCTTCGCGATGCGCTCGAAACCGATCTTAAGGTTCCCTTCGGCTTTATCCAAGGGGCGGAAGGGAA
>JAAYDK010000177.1 GCA_012729295.1 Spirochaetales bacterium
CACGAAGATACGCTGGAAACCATATTCGACGGAAAGATCGATATCGTTATCGATGCTATCGACTCTCTGACTCCGAAACTTGCCCTCCTAGAGGGTGCATACAAAAGGAAGTTGCCGATCATATCTTCGATGGGAGCGGCATTACGACTCGATCCCTCGCTTATCAGAAGTGCAGATCTTATGGATACCAACGGATGTCCACTAGCCAAGCAGGTTCGGACAAAGCTTAAAAGACGTAACGTCGGCCGCGGAATTACCGCCGTTTTTTCAACCGAACCGGTAGTCTACGATTACAAAGAACCCGAAGACGAACAGTATATCGACTTAAACGAGCAGATTCTCGATCGCGGCAGACCGAGAAAAGTCCTTGGCAGTCTTCCTACGGTTACCGGCATGTTCGGCTTGCGGGTAGCTCATGAAGCCATCATGCATTTGATACGCGAGCGCTTTGAAATGTGAATCAAATAAAAGAGTTGCTGTAGTTCCTTCAATACCGGAATATGACTTCCGGAGAAAAGGAGGAACAAATATATGGTTATCCGAAAGCATTCATTTTTCGTAGTGCTCATGCTGGTCTGCATCTTCGTTTCGTGCAGCCAGGAACATGTATCAGTCGGATCGATACGTCTGGTCATCGACAGCGAGCGGGCATTCAGCGCGAGAAACATTGATCCTGCGGGCACTGACCCGCTGACAGCAACGCGTTACTCCATAACAGGGTCTGGACCAAACGGGGCCGCCATCGATACCACCGTCGATGCCGCAGGAAGCGTTATCATCGGCAACCTTGCAATCGGCAACTGGATGATAAGCGTTACTGCTCTCAATGATGATGAAGTGTCTCTCGTATCGGGGACGTGTTCTACGTATGTTTCCTCGGGAGAGTCGACAGTAGAAATGGTTCTCGATACCCTTGTCGGCTCTGGAGTACTCGAAATTAGTTATTCATGGCCACCCGATCAGTCTGACGAAAGCATAACGCTCACTACGGTCATTACCGATGTAGACGGAAATGCGGTTGAACATACCCAACCCGCGGTAGACTGGGAACTAGGAACGGCAACTTTACTAGTAAACGCCCTAGATTCCGGATTCTATATGGTCGGCGCGACGCTGAAATATGGCGATGAAGTAATCGCCGGATCTTTGGAGACCGCGAGGATTATCGACGGTACGGAATCCAGTGGAACTTGTTCGCTTACCATCGGTTCGCTAGTTGATGAATTTCTTATTGAAGTTATCGACGCTACGATGCTCCCGATCGAAGGAACGCTGACATGCAGTAGTACCGAACTCGAAAAAGGCGATTCGTTTACACTCACGTTCGCTTCGACTGATCTGGGGGAAACACCTAGTGAAGATTATTCAATTCAGTGGTATTGCGACGGACAAGCAATACAGGACGCCGACGGGCTCACACTTGAAGTCGTAAGCGCTTTGGGCGGAACGCACCGCTACGATATTGTCATCTCGCATACAAGCATCGGGAGCATCGGATCGAAGGCCATACTGGTTACGGTCCCTGTCGATCCGATTTTCAGTGTACCGACGACGTAAATATCGTTATCGTGCGTTCATCGCATCTGCAAGAGCCGGATCAATCATCTGAATGGTTTTGGTGTCGATATTGATGCATCCTACGCGAATGTGTAACGTTGTTATCAATTCGGCACCACGATATATTTGCTGTAGGAATGTGAGGGAAAAGCGCTTTGACGATTCGATCGTCGTCTCGACTTCAAGCAAATCGTCGAGATAGGCCGGCAAATGATACTCGATTGACAACGCTTTCACTACAAACCCAATACGGTCCGAAAGGAGTCGATTTTGAATCGCCTCCTCGGACGCGATTGTGCGTAGCAGTTCTGTCCTTGCGTGTTCTGCAAAATCAAGATATCTGGCATGGTAGACGATACCACCCGCATCGGTATC
>JAAYDK010000447.1 GCA_012729295.1 Spirochaetales bacterium
GTCGAGAAAAAGGCGCACAGCTGAACGAACACCACGTGGAAATGAGGATAGAATGATGCAGATCAAGAACGATTCATTTTTCAGCACGATGATCCTGACCGAACTGGAGGACATCGTGGGGCGCGACAACATGCACCTGGCGTCGGCCGAGAAACTGAGCCATGCCGTCGACTACTACTGGGGCCCGCGCGTCTGGGTGGACCGGGGCAAGATCCCAGAGCAGCCGGATGTCGTGGTCTATCCGCAGGACACCCGCCAGGTTTCCGAGATCGTCAAGGTGGCGGCCCAGCACCGCATCCCCGTCACCCCCTGGGGCGGCGGAGCCGGTTCGCAGGGCGGCGCGCTGCCGGTGCACGGCGGTATCCTGGTTGACATGAAGAAGATGTGCAAGGTGACGGAGGTCAACGCCGTGGCGTACACGGCGACGGCCGAAGCCGGCATCATCCACCAGGATTTCGAGTGGGCGCTCAACGAACAGGGCTTTTCGACCATGCATTTCCCGGCCTCGATCGGCTGCTCCACGCTGGGCGGTTTTTTGGCCCACCGCGGCACCGGCGTCCTCTCGACCAAGTACGGCAAGATCGAGGATCTGGTCATCAACCTTGAAGTCGTGCTGCCCAACGGCGACATCATCAACACCTTGCCCGTACCGCGCAACGCGTCCGGCCCTGACCTGAACCAGGTCTTTGCCGGATCGGAAGGCACGCTGGGCATCATCACCAAGGCGACCGTCAAGATTTTCGATGAACCCCAGTGCCGCAAGTACTGGGCCTACCTGTTCGGCAACATGCATGACGCCCTGGAAGCCGGGCGCAAGATCATGACACGCCGGCTGCAGCCCTGCGTCATCCGCCTTTACGACGAGGCGGAGACCGTCCACCAGATCCACCGCGTTTTGGGTATCGAAAAATACGGCGCCTACCTGGTTTTCGGTTTCGACGGCTATGAAGACATCGTCGATTTCCAGCTGCGCCACGCCCGCGATATCTGCGAAGAGACCGCGATCGAGGATCTGGGCAGCGAATGCGGCCAGAAATGGTGGGACAGCCGCTACAAGTTCTTCTATCCGCCGTACATCATGGATCTGCCGGAAGCGTTCGGCACCATGGACACGGTGGCGACCTACGACAAGGTCGAGGAGATCTACGTCGGCATGAAGGCGGCGGCGGAGCAGTTCCCGGGCACCAAGTTCATCGCCCACTTCTCCCACTGGTACGAATGGGGCTGCATGATGTACGACCGCTTCATCGTCGACCCGGCGTATGTGCCCGAGGATCCGGCCGAGGCGATGGCGATGTACAACAAGATCTGGTACACCTGCATCCGCGTGGCCATGGAAAAAGGCGGCGTGCTCAATGAACACCACGGTGTCGGCCTCAAGATGGGCTACCTGATGCGCGAGCAGTACGGGTCCGCCTTCCAGGTGATCCAGAAACTGAAGGACGCCCTCGATCCGCACCGCATCATGAACCCGGACAAGATGGGCCTGTAAGGAGAGGACAAGATGAGAATTCGTCAGGAAAAAACAATCGACCGCTGCCGTTTCTGCTTTATGTGCCGGCATGTCTGCTCGGTCGCCCGCGTGACCCATGAAGAAAGCGTGACGCCCCGTTCACAGGGCCTGGTCATGTCCCTGATCAACCGGGACGCGGCCAAACCGGAGCCGGATGTGATCAAGAACATCTACGACTGCACCCAGTGCCGCTGGTGCGCCGAATGGTGCGAAGGCGGCTGGGATTTTTCCGCCTGCATCGTCGCGGCGCGCGAAGCGCTGCGGGAAGAAAACCTGGTTCCGGCTGCGGTTCTCGAGCAGATCGAGCGCCTGGTCCGGCAGCCGAAGCCTGAGGCGCCGCAGACCGCAACCCTGGTCCTGGCCGAGCCCATCTGGGTTGACGGAGCCGCCGCTCAGACCGGGCAGGCCGAAGCGATCCTGCGCCATGCCGGCCTCGCCTGCGCCGCCACCACGGCGCCGTCCGCTGTTTTTGCCCTCTATGCACTGGGCGCCCGGGCCGAAGCGGCTTCAAGCCTTGCCCAGCTGATCGCCGCGATCAAGGGCAGCGGCTGCCAGACGGTTGTCGCCCTCTCCCCGGCAGATGCCTACGCGCTGCGCGAACTGCCGGCCATCCTGGATGTGACATCGCTGCCCGAGTCGGTCGCCGTTGTGAGCTGGCCGGATCAAATCCAAAAGCTGATCCAGGACAAGCTGCTCGCGCCCAAGCCGGCCGAGGCGACATTCACCTGGCACGACGACGACTTTTCCGCCCGCTATACCCACGAGACGGCCGCCCTGCCCGCCATCCTCAAGGCGATCCCGGAGGCGACTGTCGCGGAACCGACCTGGAAAGGCAACCACGCCCATTCCAGCGGCGGAGCCTCCTGCGGCTGCTCAGACCCGGCGATCATCGCCAAACTGGCCAGCCAGAGGCTGTCTGAGCTGCAGGCGACCGGTGCCGGCCGGATCATCACCGCCACGGCCGACGACGCGGCCCTGCTCGCCCGGTCCGCCCAGGCCGACGTGTCCGTCGAAACCCTGACAGAGCTTGTGGCATCCTGGATCAAGTAATTATCCTGTATGAAGCCTGAGCAAGAAAGGCGGTTCCGCGATGACAGAATCCCCCCTGATGCTGAAGATGCAGACCTTGCGCAAGAGCCTCAGCCAGACGGAGCAGAAAGTGATCGACTTCATCCTGGCTCATCCCCGCGAAGTGATCTACCTGTCCATCACCGGGCTGGCCGAAAAAAGCGGTGTCAGTGACGCGACCATCGTGCGCGTCTGCAAACGAATCGGCATGCAGGGCTACCAGGACCTCAAGGTCAACCTGGCCCAGGACATCGTCTCCCCGCTGGAGAGCATCCATGAGGAGCTGAAGGACGGAGACGGGCCGGAGAGAATCCTGGAAAAGGTGTTCAACAGCGCGATCCATACCCTTGAATACACCCGCCGCATCGCCAGCGCCGGCAGCCTGGAAAAGGCTGCCGGCATGCTGGCATCTGCTGAGGCCGTCATCATTTTCGGCCTGGGTAATTCACATGCTGTCGCGGTGGACCTGATGCATAAGCTGATGCGCCTGGGTATCCACGCCACCGCCTTTACGGATTCGCACATGCAGGCGATTGCCGCGACCCACACCGGCCCGCGCGACGTGATCGTCGCGATCAGCCACTCCGGCAGCTCGCGCGACGTCGTCGACGCTGCCGAACTGGCCAAAAAACAGGGTGCCCGGGTGATTTCGATCAGCAACA
>JAAYDK010000178.1 GCA_012729295.1 Spirochaetales bacterium
ATGCGGTGGGTATGTCGACCGTCCCGGAAGCGATTGCCGCCAGACACGCAGGGATGCGGGTATTGGGAATCAGCTGTATGACGAATATGGCAGCAGGGATTCTGGACCAACCGCTGGACCATCTGGAAGTACTTGAAACCGGCGAACGGGTAAAGCATACGTTCGGAACATTGGTTAAGGATATTGTTAAGCACTGGCCGTTATAACTAGCACTAGGTAGAGGCAGGAAATGAACATGGATTATGATGTAAAAGACATATCTCTAGCTCCGATTGGTAAACGCAATATCGAATGGGTGCGCAAGCACATGCCGATATTACGTGGAATCGAAGAACGATTTCGTAAGGAAAAACCGTTTGCAGGAAAACGAGTTGCAATATCGATTCATTTCGAAGTAAAGACAGCCTATCTAGCCCAAGTTATAGCCGCCGGCGGAGCCGAGGTCTCGATAACCGGGAGTAATCCTTTATCGACCCAAGATGAAGCTGCAGCCGCTTTGGCTTCTGAAGGCTTGCACGTATTTGCCCACCGAGGAGCTTCGGCAGAAACATACCTTAAGCACATCGATCAGGTTCTTTTGCACAAACCCCATATCATTATCGACGACGGAGGCGATTTGGTGAACAGAATGCATACCGCACACCAAGATTTATTGCCTAACGTCATCGGTGCTTGCGAAGAGACCACCACCGGAGTACTGCGTGCAAAAGCAATGGAAAGAGAAGCCCTGCTTAGATTCCCGCTGATTGCAGTCAACAGCGCCTATTGCAAGCATCTGTTCGACAACCGCTACGGAACCGGGCAATCCGTATGGGATGCGATTAATTCGACGACGAATCTAATCGTTGCCGGTAAGCAAGTGGTTGTCATTGGTTATGGCTGGTGCGGAAAAGGAATCGCCATGCGGGCAAAAGCACTCGGTGCGATGGTGACTGTCTGTGAAATCGATCCGATTAAGGCCGTGGAAGCAGCGATGGAAGGATTTGCAGTGAAAACGATGGACGAAGCTGCATTATACGGGGAGATTTTCGTTACTGCCGCCGGTTGTCGCGACGTCATCGATGCAAAGCATATAAAAGCCATGCGCGATGGTGCTATTCTTGCAAATGCAGGCCATTTTAACGTCGAGATCAACGTGGAAGCACTCGAAAATCTTGCAGTCGAACAACGCGAGCAGCGTAATAATATCATGGGATATCGCATGAGCGACGGAAGATGGATATACCTGATAGCACATGCAGGATTGGTAAATATCGCTGCCGGAAACGGACATCCGGCAGAGATCATGGATCTTAGCTTTTCATTACAGGCTCTTTCTGCAGAATATTTGCTCGATCATCATCGAGAGATCGGTCCTCATGCGATTAAAGTTCCTGATGAAATCGATACGCTGGTCGCCCGTCTGAAACTCGAAGCATGGGGATATTCGATCGATACGCTGAGCGCTGAACAACACGCTTATCTTTCTGCATGGAGACTTTAGTTGTCGAATGACGACTTTTTCGATATTTATCGTATAATGATTCATGAAAAGGAAGCGTTTCATTGAAAAAAACCACGATACAGGATGTTGCCGATTATTGTCACGTTGCAAAAAGTACCGTCTCGCTCGTACTGAACGGACACAGCCGTGTGTCACTAAAAACACGTGAAAAGATCTTTGAAGCAATCAGGGTATTAGATTACAAACCAAACTTGAACGCTAAGAATCTTAAAACAAATCATAACCGGACGCTTGGGCTGATTGCCGATGATCTTAGTAATCTTTACGCTACCAGTATTATCAAAGGAGTCGTGCAGCGTTCCAAATTTTATAATTACGATCTGTTTATCTGCGAATGCGACTGGAGCCAGGAAAACGTGATGCAGTATCTGGACATGCTCGCGCAACGCAACTGCGAAGGAATCATTTTTACCACTCCTATGGATATCAGGCCCCAGTTGACTAAAAAGCTCGAGAACTTGAAGCATAGCCGTATCCCTTGTGTCGTGATATTGAGCGGTGATATCCCGACACCAATCAGTGCCGTACAGAGTGACGATGCACAGGGGACATTGCTGGCACTACGACATCTAGTAGAACTCGGTCATACTCGTATTGCGTTTATAGCCGGATTCAAAGGGGAGCGGGCGACCATTGCAAAAGAACGCATGTACCGCGAATACCTCGAGTCGTTGGGGTACTATGATTCGACTTTGATTTATTACACTGATTTCCAGCCTGAACAGGGATTTCAGGCTGCAAAAGCCTGCCTAGCCCTTAACAATCCGCCTACGGCATTTTTCGCTAGCGGGGATGCGCTGGCGATGGGAGTGCTGGCGGGAGTTAAAAGCACCGGCTATTCTGTTCCACAGCAGATATCGGTCGTTGGGTACGGAGGGCTTGATTTAGCTGCCTATACAGATCCTCCTTTAACCACTGTTGCCGTGCCACGCTTTACGATGGGAGAAATGGCTGTAGACAATATCATCAACCGCATCGGCGATATAGACGAGGATATTCCGACCGTCCAGTTGCTCAAGACCGAATTGATCGTGCGGTATTCGACGGGACCGCGAGCATGAAAATACTCTGCGTAGCCGACGAATCGGATCCGCTAGTCTATTCACCGAATATCGCAGAACGTTATAAGGATATCGATTTTGTGATTGCCGCGGGTGATCTTCCTCTCTCGTATTACGAATATATCGTCACGTCGCTAAACAAGCCGCTTTATTTCGTTTTCGGTAATCACCATCTTGACGATCTTTCCAAGTACCGTAGAAAAACCTATTTCGAAGAGACCCCCTCCATACGATTTCTCGACGAACACTATGCCCGCACAACCGGTGGAGAATATATCGACGGAAAGGTCATGCGTGACAGGAACACTGGTTTGCTTCTGGCAGGGCTGGGCGGCTCGATGCGCTACAACAACGGAGAACATCAATTTTCAGAGTTTCAGATGACCCTCCGTATATTACGAATAATACCTCGTCTTGTATTCAATCGATTGCGATACGGAAGATGGCTCGATATACTCATCACGCATGCCCCTCCGAATGGTATCGGTGATCAAAGTGATCTCTGCCATACGGGATTTAAGGTATTTTTATGGTTTATGCGGCGATTCAGACCACGCTACCTATTACACGGTCACGTGCATTTGATCG
>JAAYDK010000179.1 GCA_012729295.1 Spirochaetales bacterium
CCTGCGCGGCAGCAGTAAAAGAGAGCTTGACACCAAATGCATTCATCGGTATAGTTGCCCAAGTGATAATTTTGGCGGCGTAGCTCAGATGGTAGAGCAAGCGGCTCATATCCGCTCGGTCAGGGGTCCAAGTCCCTTCGCCGCTAACGAGGATCGTTGTAGGATGTTCTACAACGGTCCTTTTTAATTTGCGGCGAAAAACCATCTTTCATCTTGCCATAATCCGTCGTGGTGATTACTCTATAGGCACTATGATAGGTTTCTTTATAAAAAAGGCATTTTTTGACGGTTGGGACAATCTCATCACGCTTGTCGGGTATAATCTTGGATTTCTCTTAGTACTGTTAGCTGCATACGGTGCAATCGAAGCGATGGCAGTCTCTGCCGTACTCGGCATCGTGCTTTTAGTTTTTGTCTCGGGTCTTAATTCGCTCTATCTCGGGACCGTATCGTTTCTCACCAAGTCTCTTGCCTGGTATCAGAAACCTTCGTTTTCAGAAATAAAAACCGCTTTTTCCGATTCCTGGCGCCACAGCCTGTTTCACTGGCTGGTAAATACGCTGGTTTTGGTCATTCTCTTTTTTGTCATCCCGTTTTATATGTCCTATCAGACTCTCGCGATGTTTGCTATTGCCGTCGTGCTGTTTTGGGTCGCGCTGGCGCTGATGCTCTCACTTATGTATTATTTCCCCCTTGCCGCTCAGATATTGAAAGACAGACCAATGAAAACATTTAAAAAAGCCCTGCTTGTTGTTGGCGATAATATGGGATTCTCGATATTTTTCGGCATCTATACCTTAATCAATGCCGCATTTACCGTTGTGTTTGCGACTATCATTCCCGGTGCA
Organism: Spirochaetales bacterium; assembly: GCA_012729295.1. Lineage (GTDB taxonomy): Bacteria > Spirochaetota > Spirochaetia > Sphaerochaetales > Sphaerochaetaceae > JAAYDK01. The sequence goes on from JAAYDK010000179.1 coordinate 849, forward strand.
GCTGGCATTTCGCTCTCCGGACAAGTTGCGATGAAGCTACTGATGTTTAAGTACGATTATCTCGAACAGCATCCCGATACTCCGAAACGAAAGGTCCCTTGGGAAGAGTTGCTTTTTGACGAACGTGAACGAGTCGGCAAACGTTCTTTCAAGGGTATGATTTTCCCTTGGAAAGAATAAAGGTCGTCCATGGCTAAGGAAATAGAACTGAAAGCTCACGTAAGCCATAGCGATTATTGTCGAAAGCTCATTGAAAAGAAATTCGGATTTTCCGGGTCATCTTTGTTAAAATCGGATCGGTATTTTGGATTTAATCAAACCCCCGGTTCGTTAAGCGAGCGCGCTTTGCTTCGCATTAGGGTCGAACAGAACCGTTATGTTGCCACAAGAAAAGAGAAGCGACTGCATGGTGACGGTATGGAAGAAAATCGAGAAATCGAGTTTTCAGGACCTGCTGAAGATTATCATAATGTTACTGACTTTTTTGTATCTCTCGGATATTCCATCATAGCTGCAAAGGACAAACGCGGTTGGTATTGGAAGGTTGCGGTTCCACAACCCATGACCATAGAATTGGTGGAAGTGGGTAGCCTCGGATGGTTCTTGGAAGTAGAAATCATTCTCAGAGACGATGCGGCAGATCATGAGGTAAGTGAAGCGAGGAATACCATCCAACAGCTTATGAAATCTGTAGGAATAGCAGATGTCGATATCGAAAAACGATACTACCTCGATATGCTTGGGTGACAGTAGTACTGGACGTATTCAGTTCGTTCCGCTACCATAAGCATATGGAATACAGAGCAAGTCATATTTTAGTGAAGGATCGTGCATTGGCAGAATCCTTATTGAAAAAGATTAAAAGCGGTGCCGATTTTGCCGCATTGGCACGTGATTATTCAACCTGTCCGAGCAAGAGCAAAGGCGGAGATCTGGGCTGGTTCGGTCCGGGGAAAATGGTAAAGGAATTCGAAGACGCAGTGAGACGATTGTCTAACGGTTCGGTCAGTCCCGTAATCAGAACCCAGTTCGGTTTCCATATCGTAAAACGGACAGGATACAAGGATTAGAAGACTATCTCCAGACAGGTAAAAGTGCAAGTCTGCCGCTTTCTTTGTTCCGATACGTTTCGACGTCAACTTGATAGACATCTTTTATTCTATCGACCGTAAGGACAGCCTCGGGCGTTCCGTCGGCTACGATTGTTCCTTCTTGCATCATGATAATTCGATCGCTGTAGGCTGCAGCTGCATTCAGATCGTGTAATACGCACACTATCGCAACTTCAGATTGATCGACCAAAGATCGTAACAGCGCAAGAATCTCGCGCTGATTGTGTACATCCAGATGACTTACCGGTTCGTCCAATGCGATGATGAGCGCCTGCTGTGCAAGAGCTCTGGCAATGACTACCCGTTGAAATTCTCCACCTGACAATTCAGTTATAATACGATTTTTCAGGTGTGCAACACCCGCCATGAGGCATGCGCTATCGACGGCTTCTAAGTCATTTGAAGACATGGCCGAGAACCGTGGTATATACGAATATCTACCCATTGCAACAAAATCAAAGACGGAAAATTCATAATTTGCGCTACTTTTTTGTGGAACGTAACTGATGATTTTTGCAATCTGCTTCTGGCGGTACTTCATGATATCTTTGCCTGCTAGTCGAACAGAATCTTCACGTAGTGGCAAAAGATTCAGCAAGTGCTTGAGAAGCGTTGTCTTACCAGAGCCGTTTGGACCGAGAATCGTTGTGAATGTCTTAGGATTAAAGACCGTCGAAAGATGCTCGAACAAGACTCGACCATCGTATGCCCAGCTGACGTCATCACATTCTGCAATGAATCGATTCATACACGGCCCCCGAGCAATTTTCTTTGATTCATCAGCATGATGATAAATAGCGGTGCTCCGCATAATGAAGTGACCACGCCTACGGGCAACTCGGAAGCACCCACCACCATTCGTGCAAGAGTATCGGACAGTACGGTCATTAAAGCACCCCCAAGCAGGCTGCACGGTAAAAGATTGCGATGGTTGGGGCCGACAATCAACCGCATGATGTGGGGAACCATAAGTCCTACGAACCCTATGATACCGCAGAATGAAACGATTGCTGCTGTGGCGATACTCGAACTCGCTAATAAAACTATACGTATTGCCTGCAACGGAACTCCGACCGAACGAGCCGAACCTTCATCGAGCAGTAATACGTCGAGATCTCTGATGAAAAAGAACATGAAAGCGCTCGACGGCAGGGCAATGCCCGCCATCATGGTCAGTTTGTTCCAGGAAGCTGTTGAAAAAGAGCCTAGCGACCATTGGATAATGCTTTGCAATTGGCTCCTGTGAAGGTACATGAATAAAGTCATCGCGGCAGATAATAAAAAATTTAGCGCGACTCCGGTCAGTAGTAGGGTAGTAACCGATTTTCTCAACCCTCCGGAAAGTGAAAAAACTAGTAACGCTGCCGATACGGCACCGATACCGGCTGCGACAGACACGCTCCATCCGACAGCCGAACCGGAGAGAAGACCGAGAAATGCAGCGAATGAAACACCGAATGCAGCACCCGATGAAATTCCGAGTACGTATGGATCTGCCATAGGATTGCGGAACACCGATTGAAATACAGAACCTGCAACTGCTAGCGTCATACCGGCGACGATTGCAGTTAAAATCCTTGGCAGTCGTAGATTCCAGACAATAAAATATTGGCTTTCGCTAAATAATGAACTTATACTATTTCCTGGTCCTGCCATAAGAATTGCGAATGTTTGCTTGACGGTAATTCCGGCCGGTCCGAGTGTAAGTGCGACGATGGAGCTCATCACAAGCAAGAGGAGGGTGATGATGCTTACCCTGGCGGCACGGTATGTTCGTTTCATTCAATATCCTCCCAATTCAAAGACGGATGAAACAATTTTGCCAATGCAAGAACCGCATCTGCCGATCTCGGTCCCTGACGTTCAACCATTCCGTTGTCAAACGGGTAAACGGTATGCTGGCGAACCGCACTAAGCGTGTTATAAGGATGTGCTGAAGAGAATTGCTTATAGGTTTCTTCAAATGTGCTTCCCCAAGAAGGAGGAAGGATGATAATGTTAGGGTCTCGTTCGATCAATAGTTCGGTCTGGAAGCTCCAATTAACGCTATCAGCTGCAATATTCTGTCCTCCTGCGAGTTCAATAATGTCATGTATGTAGGTATCGCCGCTAGCAGTGAATTCGCCCCATTCGCCGAATCCGGCAACATAGTAGACAGTCGGCCGTTTTTGTTGCGGTATAGTTTGTTGTACGTATGAAATCATGTGTTTCATCGAATCGATCAACCGAAGCGATTCTTCATGAGAACCGATGAGGATCCCGACTTGTTCTATCAGACGATAGGTCCCCTCGATATCGCTGCTTTCCTCAATGAACGCAACGTTGATACCGGTTTGTTCTATTGCTTCAATCGTCTGACTCTGGCCAAGCGTACTGACGATTACCAGATCGCATCCGGTACTCACGATCATCTCGATGGACGGGGTGAATAGATCGCCCATTGAAGGTATTGTTTTTGCTTCCTGCGGATAATCGCAATAATCGGTTCTTCCGAATATTCTTTCCTGTGCACCCAATGCAAACAAGATCTCTGTTATATTGGGACTAAGGGACACGATTCGTTGTGGAATTTTTTCAAGAAGTATAGTTTTTCCACGAGAATCGACGAATTGTATGGTATCAGACGAAACCGGGGTCTCTTTTACCGCACCTGCGAATACAGATACCGAAACAAGTAACAGGATAGTAATGAGAAACACTGAAACATAACGTTGTCTGTGATTGATGTTCATGTCCATCTTCCTCCTTGTCGGTGTTGATGGGCATGACTGAGCCATACCCGACCTATGCACCGTAGGCCCGATCCAACTGATCGATAGGCTTGCAAGCGGCAGGTCTCCTGACTTGGAGGGATAACAGAACATCACCTTCCCGGATCTAATTCTCCAGTGGTCGTGCCGAACACACGATGTTCCAACCTCGTTACAGTGGCGGGACCGTACGGGATCTTCACCCGTTTCCCTTTTCACAGACGTTAAAGTCTGAACCGATTGCAGCTTCATGGTAAGTTCATAGTCGAAGAGTGTCAAGTAGACCGGCGTAGTGCAGTTATCCTATTAGTGGTATACTCATCGCAGAGGTTGCCTATGTCTGAACGAAACCATGATGTATACACGCGTATTGCAAAAGCTCAATCTGCTGAAGAAATCCATCATCTTCTCTCTTTTGAAGGTGACGATATCCAAGCGCTCCTTCGACAAGCATGTATTGATGATGCCCATGTCGAAATGTGTACGAATCTAGTACGGTTACACGTCTTTCCAGCATGTGAGATGTTGCGCGAAGCTGTCCTGAACCTCGAAAATGGCAAAACTTTCGAAGCTCTCTACGATTGCATCGGGACCTTGATCGATCAAAATGAACTCGATGAGTTGTTTCTATTGTCAAGTGCCGCAAGAACTGACGATACGGTTGTCCGCTACCTTGTCAACAAGGGGGCAAATGTGCGTGCGACGATGCCGATGGACATCTATCCCCGAGTCGATCCGTATCAGTTTGAATGGGAAGATGATGAAGATGATGAAGATGAAAACGAGGAATTCGTTGATGATACTTCAGTAAGACAAAATGCAATCGTAGTAGCGATTTATGAGAATCCTAAGCCGTCAAGAATGGTTGGCTATCTGATTTCCCTCGGAGTTCCGGTCAATGAACCCGATAGCGAAGGGTATGTCCCTTTGCTGCATGCGTTGGATGACGAGGAAATTGTTCATGTACTTATTGCTGGGAACGCTGAAGTAAACGTAACCGACCCGCAGGGAAATACAGCATTGATGTTGGCGTGCGAATCGGAGAACGTCGCTTCTGCTATCGGCCTAATCGAAGCCGGAGCTAATGTCTTTACACTATCAAAACAAGGGTATTCAGCATTACATTTTGCGCTGATGTGCCATGTGCAAGACAACACCGAAGTAGTACGTGCATTGTTGAAAGCGGGTGCAGATCCGAATCTTGCCGATAAAGAAGGTTTCACTCCACTCAAACTCGCAATGTTGAATTGTGCGCTTCAATCGGTAATAGAAGTACTGAAAGAGGGTGGTGCCGAGTACCGCGACTGAACTTGACGGACTGCAGGTGCATGGGTATGATGCCGACATGACTAATGAAATGCAGGAAATAACCGTCTATACTGACGGCGGGTGCTCTGGGAATCCAGGTCCCGGAGGGTGGGCGTTTGTTGTCCGGAGAGGGACAGAAATGTATACCGAGCACGGCGGTGAAGTCTATACCACGAACAACAAGATGGAATTGACTGCGGTTATCAACGCACTTTCGCACATCAAAGAAACATATGGCGATCATCATAGGATAGCGGTGTATACGGACTCTCAGTATGTAAAGAACGGAATTACTGTTTGGATTCACAGCTGGAAACGCAATGGGTGGAAAACAGCCAATAAATCCCCGGTTAAGAACCAGGAGCTATGGATGCGCCTTGAATCGCTTTCAGAATCTCTATTATTACATTGGAATTGGGTAAAGGGTCATGCCGGCGTGCCGATGAACGAATTATGCGACACTTTGGTTCGACAGGCGATGGATTCTGTGAAGGATACTGTTTTACAAATCTAAAATTTCCAGAATCGTATGGATGCTCG
>JAAYDK010000180.1 GCA_012729295.1 Spirochaetales bacterium
CATCAACGAGTTTAAAAGCGGTTACGGAGAGTATTTCAGGATCCTCGGTGATGGTCACTCCTTCAAGGCTTCTAAACGACTTCGATGAAGAAGCCTTTCCTTCGGCCTGGGCTTCGTTATATTGAGCCGCAAGTGTATTGTTTGTCGTCTCGGAGAAGACTTCGGCCAGTGCAAAAACCCATGAATTTGATACTAAGTCACAGCCGGAAGTGAAAAGAACCATGAAAGTTACCAATAGAATGCTACATAGACGTACAAAACGCGTATCCATTTCGAAACCTCCGTCAAGGCATCGTGTTTCGTAACGTAAAACACATGATCGGATAAAAAGTTGCCTAGTCTGTCAGAACAAATACAAAGTCTGCATAATTTTTCGTGCTTTCGATGAGAGCGCAATTGGGACGATCGGTTTGTTCGATTTTTCTTGATACTTCTTCATCGGTAAGACGCTTTCCCCTATGACGTCGTGCTACCCGTTCCAAAGCAGTTTCGACATCGGTTGCGATATACCAGCATTCGTCGAGATATGTTCTTGCTTGTGCCCAGAGCCCTTGTCTGAGTAGCAAGTAATTGCCTTCGACGATTACGAGACGACAAGAAGGTGGAATTTCGATCGCATCCTCCACAGGTTCGTGCAAGACGCGGCTGTAATCAGGACAAAATACCGAACGATTGAGACCGTTACGGACCCTGGCAAGACATGCGATAAATGATTCGACGTCGAAGGTTTCAGGAATACCTTTTTGTGCTGTAAGACCCATCGACCGTAGTACTTCGTTACGGTAGTGAAAGCCATCCATCGCAACCACTTTACCATCCAGCTCTTGTGCAAGACGGGCTGCCAGCGTGGTTTTGCCCGCACCCGGTATGCCCGCAATGCCCAGGATAAAACGACTGTCTTGCGGTATCTTTTCAGATACTCGGTTGATGAGTGCTTTGTTTGATATCGTTTCCATCATGGTACGATAGATGGTATGTAAAGGAACCTCATATGTGTCAATAGAATTGTTCAACTGTATTTTCCTTTCATTTCGACGAATGCCACATCAAGTAAACATCGTTGATGAAGGCTGTGTTCACTGTCTCGGTGGATTAATAGAAGCTGCTGTAAACCGGGCGGACCGACCGGAAGAATCATATATCCGTTCGGAGCAAGCTGTTCTATCAAATCTTCAGGGATGACACGAGGAGCAGCGGTAACGATAATACGGTCGAACGGAGCATAATCTTGCCAGCCCGTACTGCCGTCGCCGATTTTATATTCGATGTTTCGATAGCCAAGTGCATCAAGCCGGGTTTTTGCAGTTTCGCCTAGCTCTCTGATGCGCTCGATGGTATATACCTTGGCAGCAAATTGAGCTAGAAATGCAGTCTGATATCCGCTTCCTGTGCCGATTTCCAATACCGAACAGTGTGTATCCAACTGCAGGGCGTCGGTCATGTAAAGAACGAGGCTCGGCTGGCTTATCGTTTGTCCGAAACCGATAGGAAGGGCAGTGTCGAGTGCGGCAAAACTCTTGCACTTGTTGTCTATGAATTGCGCGCGGTCTAGCACATGAAAAAACTCCTCGAGCGCCCTATCCACGTTTTACCTCCCGTCAAGCAGAAGCGGGACCGATTCTTCTAGCAGAATTTGGGCTATCCATACGCAAGCGATTGCTACGACCGTCGTACACTTGTCGACATGGGCACCGACTTCTTCGAATGCCTCTCGTTCTTCCTTGTATCGCAGACAGTACGCACTACCGAATATCGAAGTGTGAATATCACGGCAGATGGTGCTTCCGTACGTGGCGATAAATCGGTCGTGAAGTCGTTGCGCCATATCGAACGACTGATACTTTGCCTGACGGTCCCCGTCGGCCAGACGTTGAAGCCTTCGACCGATAAACGATCCCATGATCAGCAGTCCGCCTGCGTATGCTCCGCATGAGCCGTCGCCGCAGAGACCCATGCCTCCGCAGAATGCACTACAGGCATCGAATACTGCTTCATCGATTGAATGAAACACGTCGATGAATGCCTTTACGGTACATTGCGCACATCCTTTATAGGTTTTTTCATTCATGAATCCTGCTCGGTAGACTGCTTTATAGAGATCTCTATGTACATCGATAGTCAGCTTCTTCTTTGCAATCGATTCGTAGCATTCTGCAATCGTTTGCACCGCGTCTCTTTCGAGAAAGAGCTGCGAATATGTTTGTATTGCATTTTTAATCCCGTGCTGCGAGACATATGTCTGTAATTCCTTCGAGGAGGAATCCTCCTCGTGGAAAAACTGATATGCACATGCTATGGCGCTATACAGCGCATAAGGGAATATTCCGTGCTTTCGACAAAGGAGTGCGGGACCCGTGAGCCGATCCTGCCTTGCTACTTTTCTAATCGGATCGAATCCGACTCGTCTGATTGAATCTTTAAGCATCGGATTCGCCATGTTTTTAAGCACGTCGGCGTTCCATGCGTTCATTTCATCTTCGGTGAACCCGTATTCGCACATAAGTGCTTCTTTCACTTCGTTTAGCGCTTCGACTGCCAATGTTTGGATCATTGGCGTCTGTATTGCTTCCATTATGGTCTGCAGGCCATACAAAGCTCCGCCATAGGCATACACTGCATGTATCATATTGTACGTATACAGCTTGCGAAGTTCCTCAGCTTCAAAGTTAGTCGCATGGCGGATGCCTGTAATCGAACACAGGTCGGTTTTACACGATTGCGCATCGAGGATTAGCGGTGTATAGCCGTTGGTCAGAACTCTGAGCGGATCTTGTGTTTTCATCTCCTGGGGAGTTTCCACTGCCATTCTGATGATAAGTGTCTCGATGACGCCCACCTGTTCGTCTAAGAATTTTTTCCCTCTTTCTGACAACAATCGATTGAGTTTTTCCAAGACTAGCTGCTTAGGATGAACGATATTCATGCATAGCATGATATCAAGAGG
>JAAYDK010000181.1 GCA_012729295.1 Spirochaetales bacterium
ATTCACTTTAATAGAAGAAAGGTAGGCAGCCTTTGTGTTTTGCCCGATTGCCTGAATCCCTCTTCCGAATGACGTTTTGTGCAAAATCACATGGACAACGATAGAAAGTAGTACCATTAATACGAACAATGTCGGCAGCGCCAGTATTTTAGTATTTACAAAATGCTCCAATGCTTTCGGTGGCTTAATCAGCATTCCCCTAAAGAAAACGATGGTTAATGTTCTAATTACGAACGAATTTGCCAATGTAGCTATCATCGGAGGAATAAGCGCATAACGGATTAAAGCGAAATTAAGCATGCCGATAATCATGCCAGATAGAATCGCAACCACTAATCCGAAAAAGATGCCCTGATCTGTTCCGGCGGTCATCTTCAGCGAAAATGAACCGGCGAAGGCTAATGTATAGGGAATCGAGAGATCGATATTTCCAGGGCCGTTGGTAATGACCAGCATCTGACCAAGTCCTACCAAGATCAAAAACGAGGAGAAACTAATCGAAGCTGTGAACGTTTGAAATGGCTTGTCGCTGACTGCCCCTATCAGCATGTAAAGAATCACCACTCCCACATACGACCAGATCCAGCGATTTTTACTTAAGAAATCACTTGCCAAATTGGTACGGCCTAGTGTATTTGCAGAACTATACATAGCGGACCCTTCCTTTCTTTTTCAGTTGACTGTTCACAAAGAGCACCACTAAAATGATGATTCCCTGTGTGCCGATCTGCCAGTCGGGGCTCACCTTCAAGAATGTGAGAAGGGTTCCGACCATGGTCATCGTACACGCTCCCAATACGATGCCGACAGCAGATACGGTCCCTCCTGAAAAACTGCCACCTCCCAGTAAGACACTGGCAATGGCAATCAACGTGTAGTTTTGTGCAATTCTTGCATCAGCACTCGTGGTGATTCCTGCTAAAGCCGTTCCACTGAGAATTCCGAACAGGCCGACTAGAAGAAAAACCAACATCTGGATTCTCAACACAGAATGTCCCGACTGTTCAACAGCCCGTTTGTTTCCTCCGACTCCCCGTAAGAGAACGCCGAATTTGGTTCTAAACAGAATCAGTAGCAAGATGGCGGCTATAACCGCCATAAATAATAATGGCATCGGAATAAGAGGCGGCTTATACTCCATGAGGCCTACGATCCAAGCCGGGACGTTTCCGCCTGGGGAAGGCTGAATGATAATGGCGATACCGGTCCAAATGAAGGAAAGCCCGATCGTTACCACAATCGACTGGAGATTTCTCAAATGCAACAGCGCTCCCAAGACCATGTAGGTTACTAAGATTCCTATCAGCAGCGCGATAGCCAGCACAGGATTTTTCGGGAGAGTCGTGCCTACGATACAGGTGACCAGACTTATCAGATTCCCAAGCGAAAAATCAATTTCCCCTATCGTCATTGCAAACATCTGGGCTATAGTTGCCAGCACCACGGGGATTGCCATATTCAACAACAGGTGTATGCCAAAATAATTGAGAATATTTGGCTTTAGTACAACAATAGGAACAAATACCAATATAATCGAAACAAACGGCATCAAGAGATCAATCGAGAGCGGTCTGCGTCTAGTTAGCATCCTATGCGTTACCATAACAATCCTCTTCCTCAGAACGATGCCTTAAGGATATCTTCTTCTTTAGCATCCCTCGTTGTCAGTTCGGTAATTATCTTCCCACCTTTAAACACATAGAGGCGATCACAATACTTAAGCTCGTTCATCTCGGTCGTATACCAAACAAAACTTCTTCCTTCAGCTTTTTCTCTCAGAATCAGATCATAGATGGCCATCTTTGTTCCTACGTCGACCCCGCGTGTGGGGTCATCCATCAGAACTATTTCGGCAGGAGATTCCAAACATCGGGCAAAAATGGTCTTTTGCTGATTGCCTCCGCTGAGGCTTCCGATTCGGTTGGAGAGAGAAGACACTTTGATGTCGATTTGTTTACGCCATTTTTCGGCAATTCCAGACTCTTTGTGAGCATCGATCAGACCGTGTTTACGCGAACTCTTATAAGACTGTACGGTGATATTCTTGATAATTGACCAGATGGAGAATACTCCATCGTTTTGTCGATCTCCCGGTAAAAACGATACCGGAACATGTACCTGATACTCGCCGGAATAACCCGGGTCATATAGATTCAGCAGCAAATCTGTTTGGCCGTGACCTGCGAGGCCGGTCAAACCAATTATTTCGCCTTTTCGAAGCATAAGTTGAACATTTCCACTCTTTTTTTTAGGTTCAATGATATAGGCTGCTTCGTCACTCATAGCATGATATGTTTCTTCGGAGACAACTGGATGGCCATCTGTATCTTGATCTGAAACGGCTGCCGAGCCCATCAGGCTGATAATCTGTTTGCGGTCGGTTTCTTTCGTCTGTACGGTTTTAACCTCAACGCCATCCTTCATCACTAAAATTTGATCGGTCGATGCAAGAACTTCGTCTAGCAGATGGCTGATATAGATGACGCTTAGGTCCTTTCCGTTCAGACTGTTTATATAATCAATGAGTTGCTGGCTCGACCTTCCGTCCAACGCACTCGTCGGTTCGTCTAGAATAACGAGTCTCAAGTCGCCTTCCGGGCTGGTAAAAGCTTTGGCAATCTCCACCATCTGACGCTTACCCAATGTCAGACTGCTTACCATCTGATAACCGGCTATCCCGTGGCCTGGAAAAATCAAGTCGAGTTGATCGATAATCAATTGTTCGGCTTTCTGTTTCCAGCGTGGACCGGATATCGAAGGGTGGAAGACTCGCATGTTCTCTCGCACTGTCAGATTCGGACAAAGACTTAATTCTTGGTACACATGACGAATACCCAGCTTGTTAGCCATAAAGACATCGTATGAGGAGTTTTGGAGTTCGCCATCAATATAGAGCTCTCCCGAAGTAGGAGGAAACAAGCCGGTAAGGATATTGACCAAGGTAGTCTTGCCGGCCCCATTGTGCCCTACTATGCCGAGGCTTTGTCCCTTATTGATGGTCAAATTCATCTCGTGCAATGCGTGCGAGTTTCCAAAATACTTGCTGATTTTTTTTAGTTCGACAATCGGATTCATCAGGGCATCCTTATCTGAAAAATCCGAGACCTCATATTCTTCACGGAAAATTCGGGGTCTCGGATTAGCTACATACACATCGTGTGAGTACAACCCTTACTTGATGATGGGATCTGCCGGAGGAGGATCGCCAGCCTTATAGGATGCAATCAGATCCTGAACCCACTTCTGGGGGTATACCAAGGAAGCGACACCACCCGGTACGGTATTTTCGATGTGGTAGTCCAACGAATCTCTTAGAATGGTAAGCGGACGGGTTCTCAATTCTTTGGGTACTTCG
>JAAYDK010000182.1 GCA_012729295.1 Spirochaetales bacterium
GCGAGAAAGGAGGAAAGAGCGACAACATGCCCGGCATGGAAATCTGTCCGAGATAAAATCCGATAAAATTGCCATCCTGTACATATGCCTGAGCGAGCTCTGTAGCAACTTCCCCGATAATTTTATTACAGTAGTCTAAGCGAGCCTCTTTTCCCATAACGATTCCTTCTGTTTATAATGTAATATCTTTTTCTGATTTAGCAAGCATTAGGGTAGCAAAAACAGGGACCAAGCGGTCCCTGCAATTTTTCATTCGCTTGCTTGCTAGAATACAATCGAAGGTAGCCAAAGCGAAAATGACGGAACATACGTAATTACCATAAGGCATATAAACATTACCAAAAACATTCCAAGCATTGATTTACTAGTTTTTTCCAAGGAAGTTTTCCCTACGGCGCAACCAACGAACAATGCACTACCGACAGGTGGCGTACATAACCCTACCGCAAGGTTGAAAATCAACATGATTCCGAAGTGAATCGGATTCATCCCGATGAGCGGGCCTGTAACAATCGGTAATAAAATTGGAGTCATGATCATGATCAGCGGCGCCATGTCCATGAAACACCCCAAAATCAGTAAAAGTATGTTGATGACAAATAATAGAACATACTTATTGTCGCTCACCGCTATCAGCCATTTGGTTATCATCGCGGGAATTCGCAAATCGGTCATCATGTAGGCAAAGGCTTTCGCGGTGGCTATCAGGCTTAACACAACTGCCAGCGTCTTAAGCGTATTTTTCAAGATATGGCCAAAATCGCGTAAGCGAGCAGTCCTGAAAATAAAATAGGTGAGAATGAACGTATAAAAGCATGCGATTGCCGCACTCTCGGTAGCTGTAAAGATGCCGGCTCCGACTCCGCCCATGATGATAACGATAGTCATGAGGGGTAAGATTGCGTTCATGATAATCTGGATGCATTTCCCCATCTCACAGGAAAATAAAGGATTTGAAAAGATTACCCACGACTGTAAATTTTTTTTATAACCCCACTTATTATCTACCGATTTTGAAAACTTAATCCAACGAACCGCATCTCCAACTCCGATTCTGATTCCGCCCGGGAATTTATAATAGTTTCTAAATAAAAAGCAGTAGAACAGAATGCATAATCCTAAAAAAACTCCAGGAATCGCACCGCCGATAAACATTCTGCCTATCGATACTCCGCCACCGGCAGCCAAAGCATAAATGACCATGTTGTGGCTTGGAGGAATTAACACTCCCTGGCACGACGTGACAACCGTCAGACCAACGGCAAATTCCCGATTGTAGCCTTGCTTTGCCATTAGGGGAATAACAACCGAACCTAAAGAGGAGACGTCGGCGACAGCAGAACCGGATATGCCTCCGAAAAACATCGAATCGACGCAGTTGACATAGGCCAGCCCGCCTTTAAATCTACCGACAATCAAATTGGCAAAGTCAATGATTTTATCGGAGACCTTCCCGGCCGACATGATTTCACCCATTAATATGAAAAATGGAATAGCAAGAAGTGCGAAATTACTCACTCCGTCAATCATCATCCGTACCATAACGGTAAGATTGGTACCGTTAATCAACGCAGAGAACATGGTGGCAATCAGTAACGAAAACGTTACGGGGATCTTTAAAAATAGTAATAGGAAGAATCCTCCTAACAAGACGAGGGTGGCAAGGGCTGCGGTACTCATATTGTATTCCCTCCATCTTGATTGCTCAGCGAGTGAATTTCCTTTTTCTGCTCTTTAAGTATTTCAGTGTAATCGACTTCTTTCTCGGAATAGAGTAGGTCGTCCTTCTTAAGGACACCGGTTAAGAATAGTATGGAGTCGAAGGTTATGACGAATCCTGCCATGGGAGCCGGCAGGTATTGAATAAAAGTCGGCCATTCGGTCATGGGAAGCGTACCGGTAAGTTTAGATAATCTTTGAACATAAATAGTGCCGTAATACAGGAGTACCAACCCGCATAGCAATACGCAGACATCAGTAAATATATCGAAAAATTTCCTTACTTTTCCCCCATGTGGAAAAAGATTGTAGACGATGTTTACCGATATGTGCATATGGTCCCGGACCCCTATCGATATCGCCAAAAAAGCAAATAGCGTCACGAGCAGGACCGGAACTTCTTCTGCCCAGCCTATACCCGTACTAAACACATACCGAAGAGTAACCGCCATGATGACGATGACGACCATGACCGCCAATGCTATCTCGGATATATACAATAAGAGCTTGTGCACCCAATGATTCAGAACAAGCAACATCTCTGATATCGCTGATAATCCGTGCATATTCTTGCGATCAAAAACCAGACGATTTTCATGCAGCCATATTGCTAGACGGCTTTCCGGTCGTTTTTCCAGTTTCATATCGAGCACCTCGACTAGGATAGACGTGCAGGGGAACGAGTATCGTCCCCCTGCGAGAGATTCTTAACATGAATTAGCGATAGTTTTTACCGATTTCTCTAATCTGATTAATGATAGTCATGTAGTCTTTTCCGAACTCGTCGTAGAGAGGTGCCATCTTGCTTTGGAATTCTGCATAGGCCTCAGGGGTAAGTTCGATGACGGTCGTACCGGCTGCCCTGACAATCTTTTCAGATTCGGCTTCTTTTTTAGCCCAAGCTTCGATTTCAAATTCCTGAGTATCTTTTGCAGTCTGCTTGATAATTTCCAGGTCTGCCGGGCTAACCTTTTTCAGAGCCTCAACAGAACCAAGGAGAATTTCGGGAACTCGTGTATGCTGGTCTAGTATGTAAAACTTCGCAGCTTCGTAGTCGCCCATATTCTGATAGGTCGGCCAGTTGTTTTCGGCACCGTCGACCACACCTTGGGTAATCGCCGAATACACATCGTTCGGTCCGATACCGGTAACGCCGGTCGCACCGAGTAATTCAGCCATACGCACCATCATCTTGTTGTTCTGAAGCCTAATCTTCAATCCTGCCATATCGGCAACTTTGTAGACGGCTTTCGTCAGATAGAACGAACGAGATCCGGCATCGTAATAGCACAGGCCGATGAGTCCCGAGCCTGATTTCTCAATGTCTGCCAACATTTTTTGACCGACTTCACCATTGAGAACAGCCCACATGTGCGTGCTGTTGTTGTAAAGATACGGCATCTGAATGGCATTGAGCGCAGGTACATAGCTGGCTACCGGTGATGCGGACACGCGAGCGAACGCAAGATCCCCAACTTGTAATGCTTCAATCGCTCCGGTCTCCTGGTTGTAAAGGGTTCCGCCGGTATATACCTCGATTTGTACACGACCATTGGTTCGTTCGTTCACCAGCCGTGCAAATTCATGATCGGCCAGCGAAGTCGGATACCCTTCTGCATGGACTTCCGATAATTTTAAAATTACCGGTTTGATTTCAGCATCAGTCGCTCCTTGGGCGAATACGGACAAGGAAGCGGCAGAAACCAAAATCAGCATTAAAACAATAAGCTTTTTCATTTCTACCTCCTTGGGAAATGATACTGATGAAAGCTTACGCCACTGACCCCCATTTGGCAAGAAAAAAGTGTTGATTGTCGAATATTGTTCTCTTTACCGCAATAAATTACTACATAATTCAATTATAACCAAACGTAGAGAATGTCTTAAAAATATAGCCTTATATTTACAGGGTAAACAATTGTTACATCGTTGACTTATCCACATGGTACTCGTATGTATGCTAAAGAGGTTTTTACATATGAAAAAATACTATGTCGCAATCCATTTCATTGAAGCTTTTTTTCAGTTGTCTGAAGAACAGCTGATAATTCCATACTGTGATTTGAGCAGGTTTGCATGGAAATACTTTATGCATCATTGATTTAGTGCTATACCTTTCGATAACGGAGGCCGATGTTGATTGCAATCAAAACAACGGATCTGACGAAAAAATTTAAACACAAAACTGCTGTTCATGCGTTAAACATCTCTATTGAACAGGGAGAGCTGTTTGGCTTGCTCGGAGTAAACGGAGCCGGCAAGACAACAACCATCAAAATGCTTACCTGCCTATTACATCCGACAAGTGGAGATGCACAGCTTTTTGGCAATAGTATCATAGCTGATGCCCAAGCTATTAAGCAAATCATCAATGTATCACCGCAGGAGACGGCGGTAGCGCGTAACCTTACCGTATGGGAGAATCTGTTGCTGATTGCACGAGTATATGGGTTTCACAAAGATGCAGCTCGTGAGAAAGTGGCAAAGATCGTCGTAGATTTCGGCCTTGAGGAGGTGAAGGACGCGAAAACCAAAATCTTGTCAGGCGGTATGCAAAGAAGACTAAGCATCGCTATGGCGCTCATTAGTGAACCTAGAATACTCTTTCTCGACGAGCCGACGCTCGGACTCGACGTACTAGCCCGTCGGGAACTGTGGACTGCAATAAAAAGGCTCAAGGGAAAGGTCACGATCGTGCTGACGACCCATTACATGGAAGAAGCTCAGGCACTGGCCGATAGAATCGGCATCATGGTAAAAGGGAAGATGGCAGCGGTCGGTACCGTATCCGAACTCATCGCACAAGCCGCCTTGGGTGTTGCAAACACGTTGGAAGATGCTTTTATTGCATTATCGACCCAAGAGGATGGTGCACTATGAAGATGTTGGCATTCGCTTCTCGCAACGCGAAAGAAATCATACGAGATCCGCTGAACATGGCATTCGGCATCGGATTTCCCTTGGTCGTTATGCTGTTGCTGTCGGCCATCCAGGCAAACATCCCGGTCGACTTATTTAAGATCGATCATCTGGTTCCGGGAATAGCGATATTCGCTCTGTCGTTTGTTTCTCTGTTTTCCGGAATGCTTATCGCCAAAGACCGAAGTACTTCGTTTCTACTACGGTTGTTTGCATCGCCTCTGACGTCTAAAGACTTTATCACAGGCTATAC
>JAAYDK010000183.1 GCA_012729295.1 Spirochaetales bacterium
ATACGAATGGACAAAATACTTTATTATTTTCCATTCGTCTCTGCTGCTCGTAATCGTTTTTCAGGTCCTGCACGTATTCGTCGATGTATTCATCGGCAACACGGTGGGTCTCATATTGTCCTACGTTATTCGCGGCCTGCTTGCTGCTAATGTCAGCTTCCTGATGGTATTTATTCCTTATTTCACTACCTGGGTTATTGCCCAGCCATGGCGAAACCCCTATAGACTACTATTTTTTGTCATCGCAGCTGCATACACGGCATTGTCCGTACTAGATATCATCTTCATTTCGATTCGCGCGCTCGAATCATGGATGGCATTGGTATTCGGCCTCGTGCTGTTTTTCTGCGTGGTGACCATCCTGTGGAATCTGAAAACCATCCAGCGCCAGGATGTCCGCACCGTATGTATCGCTACGGTCATACTCTCGTTTGTCATGATGCCGATGCTGCTGCTCAGCGTCTTTTTTAGTGCAATCCGCTATATCACGTATCCGCTGTACTTTATGTCTTTTTCAATTATCATCCTCGTTTATCTGTTCGTATATTTTCGCAGGATGCCCCAGGAAAAAACCAATGTACTCACATTTGAACGTATGGAACGCTTCCATATCACCGAGCGAGAATTCACGGTAATCCAGTACATTAAAGAAGGTCTTACGAATAAGGAAATTGCTCAGAAGCTTGACATATCGGCAAACACGGTAAACAATCATGTCGCGAATATTTATGCAAAAACCCAGGTTCGCAGCCGTATCGATTTACTGAACGTCCTTAACGAATCCTGAATGGAGTTGACATGAAAGATCAAGCAAGGCAACCGGTTCGTCGTTGTGCGCAACCTATCGAGTTGGTACATACAGATGCGAGTTCCCGGGCAGTCGTCTGCCTGCATGGATTCACCGGCTATCCCGGAGAGCTCGCGCTCCCCGCGAAACGTCTTTATGAGGCAGGTTTCGATGTATTTGTTCCAAGATACCCGGGGCACGGTACCAACGGCAAAGATTTTTTGCGCTCCAGAGGTGCCGACTGGATCGGTGAGGCCAAACGCCAGATAGAATCAATACAAAGCAAGTATCAGTCGATTTCATTGGTAGGACACTCGATGGGGGGTGCCATCGCAGTCCTCATGGCGAGTCTCTATCCGATTAACCGCATGGTGTTGTATGCCCCAGCCCTAGTACTGCCGACTCTGCCGGTCAAAACGGTGAAATGCCTTTCGTTTGTGATAAAGAGAAAACGAAAAGAATGGCACAGCGATCCTTCCTATCCATTTTTCGACGATCGCGATGAGGATGACGATGCCTTTCTCGGCTCAGAATACTGGTCCTGGATCTATCCCAAACAGATAGCCGAACTCAGCGATATTGCTAAACAAGCGGTAGCTGCGCTTGAGTCGATTACCAGCAATATTCTGGTCTTTACCGGACAGGAAGACACGGTAATTCCTCAGGCAGCAGGAACCTTGGTACTCGATAGGGCGAAGGGTCAAAACAACTGGATCCATCTGCCAAAAGCCACACATCTGATTCCCTACGATCGCGATGAGGCGACCCGCGAGGAAGCGATGGAACGTACGGTTTTGTGGATATCGGGCTAATCGAATAACTAGAACGCTCCTCGTTGTTGCTACTTTTCCCTTTTTGCTATAAAACTGTAGCAACCGGACCTGTGTCCGCAATTTTCAAGGAGGATGCTTTCCATGAGTGTTCGCGTCCGCTATGCTCCTTCGCCTACGGGTCTACAGCACATCGGAGGCGTCAGGACTGCGCTGTTCAATTATTTTTTTGCCCGAAGCCAACAGGGAACGTTCATCCTGCGTGTCGAAGATACCGATCAAAGTCGCTCGACCGACGAGGCGTTGCAGGATCTCTACGATACGCTACACTGGCTGAACATTCGTTGGGACGAAGGACCGCTCGTTGGCGGACCTTGCGGCCCCTATATCCAAAGCCAGCGGTTTGAGATCTACCAAAAGTATGCAGCTGAATTGGTAGAATCTGGCAAAGCGTATCCCTGCTACTGTTCTGAAGAGCGTCTGGCCAATCTGAGAGAAGAGCAGGCCGCTGCCAAATCAAAGGAGCAGGGTTACGACAGACATTGTCGGAATCTGAGCGCTCAACAGCGCGCTGAATTCGAACACCAGGGAATTAAACCGGTCATCAGGCTAAAAGTCCCCCTTGAAGGCAGCACCACCTTCCACGATGTGCTGATGGGCGATATAACGCGCAAAAATCGTGACGTGAATCCCGATCCCGTGTTACTTAAGTCGGACGGGTTTCCCACGTATCATCTGGCAAATGTTATAGACGACCACCTCATGGGTATCACACATATTATGCGCGCACAGGAATGGATTCCTTCCGGGCCGCTGCATGTGCTTCTCTACGAGGCATTCGGATGGGATGTCCCCCAGTATTGTCATCTTCCGATGGTTATGGGAAAAGACGGGCAGAAGTTATCCAAGCGTCATGGTTCGACCGCAGTTCGTGAATTCAAGGAAAAAGGATATTTGCCCGAGGCTTTGACAAATTATGTGAGCATGGTAGGCTGGTCGTACGACGGCGTAAAAGAATTCTTTACCAGAGAAGAGCTTGAGCAGGTCTTTACATTGGAAAAGATCAACAAGGCTCCGGGAGTATTCGATTACAAGAAGCTCGACTGGTACAACGGCATGTATATCAGGGCGAAAAGCGATGCCGAGCTTGCATCACTGCTTACACCGTATCTTGCAAAGGCCGGATTCGTAACAGAACCGTGCAGTGCGCGTCAGCAAGAACGTATCGATGCCATGGTCCCGATTGTCAAGGAGCGGTTGAAAGTGCTTTCCGACGTCGTCGAGATGACGCGCTTTCTTTTTGAAGATATAGCATGTCCTCCTGTTGATCAGATGCTTCCGAAAAATCAGACGGTAGAGACCACGGTGCAAGTGCTGAATGCCACAATCCCTGTCATCAAAGAGTTAGGAAAAGCTTCTGATGAAGATCTTGAACAGCGTCTGGCATCGATTGCCACAGAAAGAAATCTCAAAATCAACGGAGTGTTCATGCCGATACGGGTTGCCGTCACCGGCAGTACCGTAAGTCCTCCGTTATTCGATTCGATTAGACTGCTCGGACTAGAAACAACAATGATTCGCCTGGAACGGGCGATTACTACTCTTACACAGCATATGGGGAAATAATCATGGGTGAAGTTACGATGGATAAATTGGTCTCTTTATGTAAACGACGCGGTTTTATTTTTCAATCCAGCGAGATCTACGGAGGTCTCACCGGAGCCTATGATTACGGTCCTCTCGGAGTTCAGCTTAAGAACAATATCCGTGATTTCTGGTGGAAGGAAATGACGCAGATCCACGACGATATCGTAGGTTTGGATGCCTCGATTCTCATGCATCCCAGGGTATGGGAAGCCAGCGGTCACGTATCGAATTTCACCGACCCCATGGTTGATTGCAAACAATGCAAAAGCCGATTCAGGGCTGACCAGATTGATCTGGCAGGCAGTTGCCCGACCTGTGGATCGAAGGGGACGTTTACCGAACCAAGAAACTTCAATCTCATGTTCGCGACACATATCGGTCCCGTGCACGATGATGCTTCAATCGTCTATCTTCGTCCTGAAACCGCTCAGGGTATCTATGTAGATTTTAAGAACGTCGTACAGAGCAGCCGGGTGAAAATCCCGTTCGGTATTGCCCAGGTAGGCAAAAGCTTCCGGAATGAAATCACCACGAAGAATTTTATTTTTCGCTCATGTGAATTCGAGCAGATGGAGATGCAGTTCTTCTGCAAACCGGGAACAGACGAACAATGGTTTCCCTATTGGCGCGAACAGCGCATGAGTTTCTATCATAAGATGGGAATCAGACGCGATTCGCTCAGATGGCATCAGCACGGCAAGGACGAACTGGCTTTTTATGCTAAGGACGCGTACGACATTCAATTTCTCTTCCCGATGGGTTGGCAGGAGCTTGAAGGAGTGCACAGCCGCACCGATTACGACTTGTCGCAGCATCAGAAGTTTAGCGGTAAAGATATGACCTATCAGGATCAGGAGACCAACGAGCGCTATATCCCGTACGTAGTCGAAACTTCGGCAGGTCTGACAAGGAATGTGTTGATGGCCCTTTCCGATGCATATGAAGAGCAGCAGCTGCCTGACGGCGATGTGCGTACGGTTCTTCATTTCCATCCCGCTATCGCTCCAGTGACCGTTGCGGTCCTGCCGTTAGTCAAGAAAGACGGCCTGGCCGAATATGCTCAAAAGTTGGAACACGAGCTAAGAGATGATCTTTCAACCTTCTTCGATATCAGCGGCGCCATCGGCCGACGGTATCGCAGAATGGACGAAATTGGAACACCCTATTGCATTACTGTTGATTATCAGACATTGCAGGATCAGAGTGTTACGTTGCGGTTCAGAGATTCGATGGAACAGATTCGAGTAAGTATCCCGTCGATTGTCGAGACGATCCGTCGTGAAAACAAACAGTATGTTCGTAAGTAGGAGCAGACATGAATAATGCGTTACGGGTCCTAAGCGACCGTGGATTTATCAAACAGTGTACCGATTTCGAAGCGTTAAGCGCATTGATGGACCAACAGAGCGTTCGATTTTATCTAGGTGTGGATCCGACCGGAAGAAGTATCCACATCGGACATATGGTTCCGTTTTTTGCCATGCATCATATGCAGGAAGCAGGCCATGAGCCGGTTGCTCTTGTCGGAGGCGGAACGGCGATGATTGGTGATCCCTCGGGAAAAACCGAAATGCGCAAAATGCTCTCGATCGAGGAAATTCAGTCAAACAGTGCTTGTCTAAAAGATCAACTCGGAACCGTTGTAGATTTTTGCTCGCAGCCACAGCATGGGAAAGGCAAGGCCATCATGCTGAACAACTACAGCTGGCTGGGGTCTCTGAATTACATCGAGTTTCTCAGAGATATCGGTCGCCATTTCTCAGTCAACAGAATGCTTACGTTCGAGAGCTACAAACAGCGGCTGGAACGCGGATTGTCGTTCATCGAATTCAATTATCAGCTGCTTCAGTCTTACGATTTTCTGACACTGTATCGCGAACAAGGATGCCGGTTGCAGATAGGCGGGGACGACCAATGGGGTAATATCGTTGCAGGAATCGAATTAATCCGAAAGATCGAGGGGGCCGAGTGCTACGGGTTGACGTTCAATCTCATCACCCGTGCCGATGGACAAAAGATGGGGAAAAGCGAAAAAGGTGCAGTATTCCTCGATCCGAGTTTGTTCAGTCCCTATGATTTCTTCCAATATTGGCGCAATGTCAATGATGCGGATGTGCTGAAGTTCATGAAGCTCTTTACCTTCTTACCTTTGGAAGAAATTAACAGCTATGATAATCCTCATGTGAACATTAACGAGGCAAAAGAACGTCTTGCCTACGAACAGACGAAAATCATACACGGACAACAAGAGGCCGATAAAGCACTTGAGGCAGCTCGAGCGCTATTTGGGGCCTCTTTGTCGGCCAGTGCCCGTGAGAGCGTACCTTCGGCACTATTGAGTGCCTCAACATTGTCCGAAGGTATCGGCGTACTCGAATTATTTGCTATGACCGACCTTTGCAAGACCAACTCTGAAGCTCGGAGGCTGGTCGAGCAGGGTGGGGCTTCGATCAACGACCGCAAGATTACCGACATCAAGCAGCTTATCGATGACAGCTGGCTCGACGAAGATGGTGAGTTGCTGCTGAAAGCGGGGAAAAAACGCTATTTCAGGATAACGGTACAATAATGCGGATTTTCCCGGAATAATATCCCGGGGCATAGAGGAACTGCTATGAACAAGATGTTACGCAGGTACGTCACGATGCTGGTAATCGTGATCGTAGGACTATCGTCGATACAGACGTTAGCCGCCAAGGGAGCCGGCGAAGTTATGGCTCAACGCGATTCTTATACGGTAAAGATGGCGGTGATGCAAGGTCCGTCTGGTTTCAGCAGCATCGCGCTGACTCGTAATGAAGGAAAAATTTCCAACAACGTCTCGGTTGAAATGAATGTATATCCATCGCCTAACGAAGTCATCGCCCGGTTGGCCAACAAAGAAATCGACGTGGCTGCATTGCCGACCAACGTGGCCGCAAACCTATATAACAAAGGGGTCCCCGTAAAATTGGCCGCAACGGTCGGAGAAGGGATGCTGAAGATTGTGGGAACAGACCGGTCGATTCGGGAAATTCAAGATCTTGCCGGAAAGACAATCCATATTCCCGGTTCGGGCAGCACTCCAGACCAGATGGTCCGTCTCATCGGGACTGCACTCGGCTATGACGTGCAAACCGATATGATACTCGATTACAGTGTGGCAGCCCCCGCTCAGCTCACGCAGCTATTGATTGCAGGTAAGGTTGCAACAGCCATATTGCCCGAACCGTTTGTGACCATGGCTTTGTCGAGCAATAAGCAGGTGGAAGTTTTACTAGATGTGCAGTATGCTTGGAATATGCTCACCGGAATCGAAAACTACCCGATGACTGTACTAGTTGTATCGGAAAGTTTTGCGGAACAACATCCCGAAGCTCTTCAGGTATTCCTCGGAGCATTGAAAGACTCGGTTGCATGGGTAATTGAAAATCCGGTTGAAGCAGGTGCGATGATCGAACAGGCCGGAATCATGAAAGCCGCCATGGCCGTTCCGGCAATTCCAAACTGTAATCTCGTATTCAGGACGGTAGCCGAAGGCCGGCAAGCCTTGCAAGATTACCTAACGAACCTCTATTGGTTCGATTCGCAATCGATTGGGGGAGCTGTTCCCGATGATTCGTTCTACCTGGGCAACTAGACTCGTTGTATTGCTTTCTATTCTCATTCTTTTAGTTTTGTGGCATGTCGGAGCCGTAATACTTGATGCAAACGTCATATTACCGACTCCGACAAAAGCCATTCATGCGTTGGTGGAACTCGTCGGTACTTCGCCGTTTTCCTTACATATCGGAACAACGGTGCTGCGTGCGTTGGAAAGTTTCGCCATTATCTCGCTCTCGGGCATTCTTTTAGGAATTCTCGCCGGCTCGTCGATCTATATACATGCGCTGCTTAGGCCTTTTCTGGCTATATGCAAGGCTGTCCCGGTGATGTCTGTCATCCTGTTGGCCTTCATATGGTTTTCGAGCGGGACCGTACCGCTATTTTCAGCATTCCTGATGGGATTTCCCGTAATGTTTGTACAGGTTGAGTCGGGAGTACGCTCCATCTCGAAAAAACTCGACGAGATGGTACGCATGTACGCCTTGACGAAGAAAGAGAGAATCTTTCACTTTATCCTTCCATCGCTCGCTCCTTCCATCGCTACCGGGGCCCGTTCTTCACTAGCGATGGTGTGGAAAGTCGTTATTGCAGCCGAAGTACTGACCGTACCCCGCTATGGTGTCGGTTCGAGGATGCAGATGGCCCAGGTGAACCTAGAAACCGCAGAGGTTCTTGCATGGACGCTGATTGCTGTCGTACTCACCGTTGCCGGAGATGTGCTTTTTGACGCAGCCCTTCGACTGCCTCCATGGATCAGCAGGCAGCGTCACCGGAAAATTATTGCCTCGCTCGGTATGGATGGAGAATTGCGATGATAGTCGATGCCTTGTGCAAATCGTTTGTCAAGGACGGTACATCGCTTACCGTACTCGACAAGCTGTCTTTCGAAGCTCCTGTTCATCGCATTACCGTGTTGATGGGTCCTTCGGGATGTGGAAAAACCACGTTGCTCAGACTTGTCGGCAATCTAGATGTGTTCGATTCCGGTAGTATCGTGCTCGATGAGCAGGAGAAAGGACCTGTCGCATATCTCTTTCAAGAACCACGTCTGCTTCCGTGGAAAACTGTCTATTCCAATGTGGAAATCGTATTGCGTCATCAAATAGTGTCACCTCAGGAGCGGCATGACAGGACCATGCATTTTCTTGAGTTGGTCGATTTGGCAGACTTCGCTACATTCAAACCGAACGAGCTGTCGGGAGGGATGCGCCAGCGAGTGGCAATTGCGCGGGCATTTGCCTATCCGGCTCGACTGATGTTGTTGGACGAACCGTTTCAAAGCCTCGATCATTCGTTGAGATTTTCACTTTTATCGGCCTTTTTGGATATTTGGAGCCGTGAGAAAAGAACGGTTCTCTTCGTAACACACGAAGCGACCGAAGCGGTATTAGCTGCTCATCGCATCGTGCTGCTCGATCAATTGCCCGCACGGGTAAAGACTGTAATCGACATCGATTCAGAACACAACACGCGCAAGCTGGAAGATCCCGAACTGGTCGCGATGCAGGCAAAAATCTATTCACTAGTCGATCATCAGACGTAACCCTGATCAATCATCGCATGTGCTACCTTTAAAAATCCTGCAATATTTGCTCCGTCGACTAAATTCCCCTTTTCGCTGTACCGTTCGGCAGCTGCAGAGGCAGATGCATAAATTCCTTTCATGATTTTTTGCAGCTGCAGATCGACAGCCTCGCTAGTCCATTGGATTCGCGCGCTATTTTGTGCCATCTCAAGAGCGCTGACCGCAACTCCTCCCGCATTCGCAGCCTTAGAAGGCGCAAACAAGACTCCATGTTCCTGCAACAGATGGACTGCTTGTGCCATGGTCGGCATATTCGCTCCTTCGGCGACCAGCCTTACTCCGTTATTAACCAGATTTCTTGCGTCGATTACACCGATTTCGTTCTGAGTTGCACACGGAAACGCACAATCGGCTTTGAAATTCCATACTTGGTTGCTCGAAACCTCGACATGCGGATAGTACGTTGCACCGCGATACTGCTCGGCGTATTCGGCAATCCTTCCTCGAGCAATGTTCTTTAAGCGTTTGACATAGGCAAGTTTCTCAGAGTTTATTCCTTCGGGATCGTAGATGCATCCCGAGGAATCGGACAATGTAACTACCTTTGCTCCGAGTGCATTCAGCTTTTCCACCGTATACTGCGCTACGTTGCCGCTTCCGCTTACCAGACAGACTTTACCATCGAATGATAGTTTTGCATCCTGCATCATTGCCGCAGCAAAGTAGACAAGACCATAACCGGTAGCTTCAGGGCGCATGTAGGAACCTCCCCATGCGGGACCTTTTCCCGTTAGTACTCCGGTAAATCGATTCTGAAGTCGTTTGTACTGGCCGAAAAGAAACCCGATTTCGCGGGACCCGACACCGATATCTCCGGCGGGAACATCAGTGTCCTCACCGATGTGGCGATTCAGTTCGGTCATGAACGATTGACAGAATTTCATGACCTCTTCATCGCTTTTCCCCTTTGGATCAAAATCGGACCCCCCCTTTCCTCCTCCCATCTGAAGCCCTGTCAGGCTGTTTTTAAACGTTTGCTCAAATGCGAGGAACTTCATGATGCTCAGATTGACCGACGGGTGAAAGCGCAATCCTCCCTTATAGGGACCGAGTGCGCTATTCATCTGGACTCTGAAACCGCGATGGACTTGAAGCACACCGTCGTCATCGATCCACGGAACACGAAACATCACTACTCGCTCGGGCTCGATCAGCCGCTCGAGTACACGATGGTGGACGATATGGGGCAAATCGAAGATGATTTTATCTATGGATGAGAGAAATTCGGTTACCGTTTGATGGAATTCGATTTGGTGAGGATCAGTTCTGCGGACTTTCTCTATAAGGCGGCTGGTAATTTCATGCATGGCGGCGACTCCTGTTTGATGAGCGACTATATCAGTCGTACGCAACTTGGTAAAGTAGGTAGCTCATTCCACAATATTTAAAAAACATCAAAATTTATGCTTAAAATGCATGATAAATTAAATATATTGCGTATTTACTAAATTATTGATGCTATAGATTGAGATATTTAGTAATGTATAAATATACAAAAATTATTCATTAAATATAACCAAGTACTTGGATGAGGTATACCCACACGAAAAGCGTGATAATGGAGAACGCTGTGGTGAACACCACAAGCTGGCCTGCGAGTTCCGCATCACCTCCCATCTGCTGAGCCATCGAATATGATGAGATTGCAGTGGGACTGGCAAACATAGTCATCAGTACGATCAGTTCAGTGTTTCGAAATCCGAGTAATACCGCAATTGTCAATCCTATAAGCGGAATGACCACAAGCCGATTCGCTACGCTGAAAAGTATTTGTTTTCTGTTGGTAACGACAGTAGTAAAGGTTACGGTTCCGCCGAGAATGATGAGAGCCAACGGAGTTGCGATTTTAGCGATATCGGTTAAAACTGTTTCTACAAAAACCGGCAGCTTGATATTGCTAAGAGAAAGAAGTACTCCGAGCACTGCTCCGATAATAATAGGATTTTTAATGATGCTCTTGATCATATTCTTATAATTCATGCCCTTGCCACGGAACGATTCAAGAGCGATTACCGAAATGATATTCATGAATGGCACGGTTGCCCCCACCAGCAGGGATGCAGTTCCGACGCTTCCCTGACCGTCGAGAAGGACAGCGATAGGCAAACCGAACAACACGAAGTTTGCCCTGCAGATTGCCTGTACCATGACACCTCGTTTTGCATTGTTCCGTTCTAGCCTGGGTACGAGCAGCATGTAAAAGAGGAACATCACGGCGAGTGAGCCGATTCCAAATCCGATGAGCTTGAACGGTACTCCTTCCCGAAGATTCGAATGATAGATATTTGAAAATAATAAAACAGGGATGAAAAGGCGAAACGTAACGTTGTTCATCTCTTTCAATGCGCCGTAGCTCACGATTTTACTTACGCGGATACAATAGCCGATGGCAAGAAGGATAAACAGCGGAAGAACTACCGATAAGGAGGTTATGAAGTATTGCATAATCAACCAATCACTTTCTTGCGAATCGATTCGATGTGTTCTGTATACGGAGGCCGGATGATTCCTTCCTCGGTAATGATCCCTGTTATATGCTGATGCGGAGTAACATCAAATGCAGGATTGTATACTTCAATTCCGGTCGGAGCAACCTGTACTCCGCCAGGATGAGTTACTTCCGAAGCATCGCGTTCTTCGATAGGGATTTCCAAACCGCTTGCGATAGTAAAATCGATTGTCGAAACCGGTACGACGCTATAAAAAGGAAC
>JAAYDK010000184.1 GCA_012729295.1 Spirochaetales bacterium
CTGGAACGCTTGATTGTTCGAGATGACAATAATCATACATTGTTTCGAATAAAATGCTTGCATACTTAGAATAGTGATGTTACCTTTCTATATGTTACGGTGATGCATGCACATGCAGGCATCATACGAACAGCATGCTGACGCAAGAGGGGAGTATCGCATGGAAATCACCGACGTGAGGGTCCGCAGAATAGAGTCTGACGGCAAGTTGCGCGCTTACGCGACCATAACGTTCGACAACCAATTTGTCATCCATAACTTAAAAGTGATTGATGGAAAATCGGGGTTGTTCGTTGCGATGCCGAGTCGAAAGACAAAAAGCGGGGAATTTAAAGATGTAGCCCATCCTATCAGTAGTGAATTCCGCAACATGATGCAGCAAATGATTCTAGCAGCCTATGAGCAGGCTCCGCCTGCCCAAATCGGAGAACACGACCAGTTCGAAGATATAGAATAGAGTTGCTTGTAAGCTGCACGAAATACTACTGGACAAATGAAGTGAAAAACGCTATGTTGTTGAACGGTGTCTGCCATACCGTAGGCACTGCCTTCATGTATTGATGCGGGCGTAGGGGTGTAGCCAAGCGGTAAGGCTCCGGTTTTTGGTGCCGGCATGCGTAGGTTCGAATCCTGCCGCCCCTGGTGACAGACTGAACTAAGGAGAGACCCATGAACGAGAAGCAATTGACCGGCACCTACAGGACCGAGGATTTTGGTTCGGCCGGTTCCAGACGGCTACTCAGAGCCGGACGTATTCCCGCAGTAATCTATGGAAAGAACGGTAACGTCCATATTTCGCTTGAAGCCAAAGATTTTACCAATAAGATGAGAAAATTCTCAGAGTCGACATTGCTCACCATCAAAGTCGATAAAGTCGACCATTCGGTATTGATGAAAGATTATCAGGAAAACGTCATGCGTGGAATGATTACCCATGTCGATTTCTTTGAAGTAACCACCGATGAAGTCTTGCGCGCCAATGTCCCTGTAGTTTTACATGGAAATGCGATCGGTACCCGTCACGGAGGAGTACTCGAGCAGGTCATGCACGAAATCGAAGTCGAATGTCTGCCCAAGGATCTTCCCGAATCGTTTATCGTCGATATTTCAAAAATCGATCTTAACGAGAGTGTACATGTTGCACAGCTGACGATCCCCGAAGGTGTGAAGATTTTGATTGCCAAAGAAACTACCATTGCTTCGGTCAAGGCTGTCAAGGAAGAAGTTGCCGCACCTGCTGCTGAAGCGACTGAAGAAGCCGTTGCAGCTGAACCTGCTATTGTTGAGAAAGCTGATAAAGAGAAATAATAACGGGTAAGGAGGCGCTTCTGCCATTAGTATTCGGTCTGGGAAATCCCGGAAAACGGTACGGGCATACGCGGCATAATGTCGGTTTCGACACTATACAAAAGATAGCAGCGTCTTTCGGTTTTAGCCTGAAACGACGCTGTTTTCGTCTTTACAAACGTGCATCGGTCGAACTTGCCGGGCATGCGAGCACGCTATTTGTCCAACCATTGACCTTCATGAACCGGTCGGGAGCCATCATGAAGTATTTCATCCCCAAGCAGTTCTCGGTAGATGAGCTCATCGTCATCTGCGATACGCTCGATTTGCCAGTCGGTACTATTCGAATCAAGAAAGGCGGTTCGACTGCCGGTCATAAAGGTCTGCGCTCGATTGCCCAGCACCTCGAAAGCACCGATTTTATCAGAATATATATTGGTATCGGCAGACCTGCTTCGGGACAACAGGTTGTCCAGTACGTCCTAGAAGCCCCGACCGAAGCACAAGAGCGGATGATGCTTGACGAGTCGATTGCTCGTGCAGCGCAAGCAACGGTAAGCCTTTGTACTGGAGCCGACCTTCAAGAGGTGATGCGTGAACACAACAAACGCGTTTCGCGTTCCGACAGTTGAAGACCTCGACCAATTTTTCGTTCGACATCGTCTCGATCGCACGCAAGGAGTAGTCATCGCCTTCTCCGGCGGTTCCGATTCTCTTTCCCTTGCCATTCTTCTTAGCCAATATGTCCAAAAAGAAAAACTAATTGCTGTATACGTCGATCATGGATTGCGGCCATCGGAAGAACTACAGCAAGAAATCAAGCTCAACAGGACCAACTGTGCAGCCGTCGGTATCGATTTAGAGGTAGTCGAACTCGGCCGGTATGCGGTAAGCGAGACTGCAAGACTCCGTAACGGAGGTATCGAAGATGCTGCACGCTATCTACGACGTAAGGCGCTTCAGCAGGTGGCCAAAGCAAAACAATTTGCCTATGTCGCCACCGGCCACACTTCGGACGACCAGGTCGAGACCGTGCTGATGAGCATGCTGCAGGGCGGATTCCTAAGCGGACCCAAAGGCATCCTGGCAGTATCCCCACCTTATATCAGGCCTTTGCTCGAATATTCCAAAGAAGCAATAAGATCGGTAGTAAGACAACGAGGACTTTCCTGGTCGGAGGATTCGACCAATGCGCACGACCGGTACTTGAGAAATGCCATCCGGCACCAGATTGTTCCCGAAATTGCTTCTGTGTTCCCTTCATATCGAACGGCATTATCTGCTGTTGCAGAACAAACACAGGCAAACACTTTGTTTCTCAACGAGTCGGTCCGGAAAGCTTCGGATACCGTACTTACACAATTTCCCCATGGTATTGAAATTCAGCTCGATTCCTATCTCGATTATTGCGAAACGGTGCGTTATGGCATTCTATACGAAGCTTGGAACCGACTGCAGCAATTATCAGGCAACTCCGATACTGCATATCGTTTCCCATATGCAAGCGTCCGTATTGCAGATTCCCTGATTGCAGAGAAGAAACATACATTCTGTCGTATCAACCTCTTCAAGGCCGTGCTGGTAGTTGATTACTCACTAGCTCTTTTTACCAGCAATACGCTCGTCAAACGCATAAAACACATCGATAGCTGCCCTCTGCCTCTAGACGATGTATTCGATAATTCCGTATGTTTTCATAAGATTGCATTAGGTGCCGGCCAAGTTCTTTACCGTGCGCGAAGCGGACAATCTGAAGTGATTGCTGATCATCTATCAGTTTGGATTGACGAAACGTTGCTAGAACAACCGGTGGCCGTCAGAGCATATCGTAATACTGACACGATATCTTTGGCCGAGGGCACCAAGCGGATTGTCGATCTATTTTCCCAGTGGAAAATTCCGACTACGAAACGCAAGCTGATTCCGATTATTGAAGATCAGAAAGGAATCGTTGCCGTACTTGGAAGAGCTACAGGCGGAAGAGACCGCCTGTCACGCAGAATGCTTTCTGATAATGACCTAGACCGAAAACGTCTGACACTATATAGTGTAGAGGTACAAAAGGATTGAGAAGTGAATAAAGACGATAGGAATGACGACAACACATTACATCATGTTCCTTCACAGGA
>JAAYDK010000185.1 GCA_012729295.1 Spirochaetales bacterium
ACGCTGGCATGTTCTATTACTTATACAGAAATGGGAGTTGAAAAGGTACTGCTTCCATGAAGAGCCGTGAATAAGGTCGGTAAAGAAACCAACTACAGAGCTAAGAAATTCAAGAAGATATTGGAATCAATGTAATGCTACAGGTAATCGTTCAAGAATCAAGTAGTTTTTAGACATAGGAAAGATAACGATTCGGTACTACATGAACAAAATCAAGCTATTGAAATTCAGAAGGATGTTGATAATAACAGTCGTTTGTGTTTGGAAGATTCAAGGGAAAGCAATGAAATAATCTATGACGATTATTCTGTCTCTTCCTTAGAAGAATTCGATTTACTGTATGGCAGCTTGAGAATGCACAATGAAGGTACTATTACCTAGATAAAATATTTTTAGATAGTAACACTCCCTTGCGCTGCCCCAGATTTTCCCTATACACTTCTGCCATGAATGAACACCTGCATGAGGCAATTAATTTTACCACGCTCGTACGAGTGCTCAGGCAAAGCGAGACGACCGTTGAACCGTTGTTCGAACAACTTGCACTACAAGTTGATGTGAACAAGCCGTTGATCGAGCATCTTGACCAATATACTAAAGCGATTTCTATTCCACGAGATATGCTTCTAAGCCAGTACCGTACTGTTATCGACGCATTCAAAACTCTTAGCACCTCCGATGTCATACTGAAACGAGGAGATTCTCCGTATCCAGAACAAGCGTTCAGCGACCCGTATGCACCGAGGTTCCTCTATGGGCGAGGAAATATCGATTTACTGAAATTGCCCGTAGTGGCGGTTATCGGAACTCATAATCCAAGCAGAGAAGGCCGTCGCAATGCGCATCAGGCAGCGCAGCTGCTAACCAAAGCGGGTTATATAATTTCCAGTTCACTAGCACTCGGCATCGACGGAATCGCCCATCTGACCTGCCTTGCGATGAAAAAACCGACGATTGCCGTAATCGGCACATCGCTTGTTTCGTCTTATCCCGCCGAACATGCCGAGTTGCAGCGTCAAATCGGAGAGGATGGCTTGGTTCTCTCGCGCTTTTCTCCGGCTTCAGAGACGCAGAAATGGTTCTTCCCGTTACGCAATCGTTTGATGAGCTCACTTTCGATTGCCTCGGTTGTTGTCGAGGATCGTGACGGCGGGAAAGCAGTGCGCCAGGCAGAATATGCGCTGGATCAAGGACGTCTGGTAATCATATTCAAACATACCTTTGAAAATCGCGCGTTGTCGTGGCCGCGGCGTCTATCGATTCGACCTGGAACATTGGTAGTCAAAGACCCTTCGCAGATTGTTTCTGCAATCGAGCGATCCCGTTCGGGACATGCGCCGCAGTATGTCGATCCGAGTCAGCTCACGCTCTTTTAGCTGGATTGCTTGTATTGACAATGACGAATCGCTTTCGTAGTATTCAACCCTATGAAAGCCAATGAACTGCGTCAAAAATATATAGATTTCTTCGTTTCGAAGAATCATAGCCAGATTTCGGGTGCCTCCCTGATTCCCGAAAACGATCCGACCGTATTGTTTACCACTGCCGGTATGCATCCGCTTGTTCCGTACATCCTCGGGGCAGAACATCCCGCTGGAAAGCGTCTCGTAGATTATCAGAAGTGCATCCGGACCGGTGATATCGAAGCAGTCGGAGACCCGCATCATCTCACCTTCTTCGAAATGCTCGGGAACTGGTCTCTTGGCGATTATTTTAAGCAGGAAGCCATTCGCTTCAGTTACGAATTTTTAACCGAGTATCTGAACATCGATCCGGCCAAACTGTCGGTAACGGTTTTTGCCGGTGACGAATCAGTCCCGCGGGATGACGAGTCGGCTTCTGTCTGGCGTTCGCTCGGAATTCCATCAAAGAGAATCTTCTTCTTGCCGCGTGAAGACAACTGGTGGGGTCCGGCCGGAGAGGCGGGACCATGCGGACCCGATACCGAAATGTTCATCGATACCGGACGCACGTCCTGCGGTTCCGATTGTCGTCCTGGATGTAAATGCGGTAAGTATTTCGAAATCTGGAACGATGTATTCATGGGCTATCGTAAAACGATCGAAGGTGAATACCTCGAGATGCAGCGCAAGTGCGTCGATACCGGCATGGGAATCGAACGAACCATAGCGATTCTCCAGGGCAAGCAGTCGGTGTATGAAACCGAAGTATTTACCCCTATCATCGAAGGTATTGAACGCCTTTGTGCATATCGTTACACAACAGATGAGACCAAAGATATTTCGGTACGAATCATTGCCGACCATGTGCGTACCTCGGTTTTTATTCTCGGTGACCAGCGGGGAGTAAAACCTTCGAATGTTGGCCAAGGATATATTCTGCGGCGTTTGATCCGCAGGGCGGTGCGACACGCGCGGAAACTGTCGATCGAAGGCAAGTTCATGGCTTCTCTTGCAGAAATTGTCATTGCGCTCTATGAAGACGCATATCCGGAATTGAACGCGAATCGCCAGTTCGTGCTGGCGGAGTTAGTCATCGAAGAAGAGAAGTTTTCCGCAACGCTGCAAAAGGGAGAACATGAGTTCGAAAAGATGTTACCGAATCTACTCAAAGGCAACAGCAGGGTGATAAACGGCCGTATCGCCTTTAAGCTTTACGATACATACGGTTTCCCGATCGAACTCACCGAAGAACTTGCGATGGAACACGGATTTACGGTAGACCATGAGGGTTTCGATGCTGCATTCGAAAAGCATCAGGAAATTTCAAGAGCCGGAGCGGAACAGCAGTTTAAAGGCGGTCTTGCAGATCATAGCGAGACGACCACTGCGCTGCATACGGCGACACACCTTCTTCACCAGGCATTGCGTATGGTACTTGGTACGCACGTCGGTCAGAAAGGGTCGAATATTACCGCCGAACGGTTGCGTTTCGACTTTACCCACGACGCTCCTATGACACCAGAAGAATTGCAAAAGGTTGAAGATATCGTTAACGATGTAATTAAACGCGACCTTGCGGTTTCGTTCGAGACCATGACCGTTGAAGAAGCCAAGGACCAAGGCGCAATTGCCTTCTTTGAAAGCAAGTACGGCGAACTCGTGAAAGTCTATAGTGTCGGTGATTTTTCCAAAGAAGTCTGCGGAGG
>JAAYDK010000186.1 GCA_012729295.1 Spirochaetales bacterium
CGAGATCGGTACCGTAGGCATCGAGCTTTTTAAAGAGCGGAGAAGAAGGAGGTATGTCTCCCGATTCGAAACGCTTTTTTTCATAATTGTTTTTCGCTTTCCTCTGCTCTTCGGCAGCTTCGATCTGTTTGATTCGAGTTTGGTCATCTTCACATGCTTCTTCTTGAGGAAGATAGTCAAATGCACCATATGCCATGAGAACTGATTCCAGACCCATCAGGACCGCTTGGTCGATTGTCGAACGCAGTTCCCTATCCTTCCTTTCCCGCACTTCAGGATCGGAAATCAACGCCACATGCCTAAACACATCATGATAGAATTGCTGTGCATACGGTTTAATCTTTTTTATATACTGAACCGAAGCAAACGAAGTCGCTTGATTCCAATACGAAGAGCTAATCTGGTTCCACTGTTTCACTGCTTGCTCACATTTTTCAGGATCTCCGAATTGATCTGACAAACCGGCTAAGGCAAAGCCTCCCTGTTGTACGATAGCAGCAACCGTTTGGTATGCTTTTCGTGCAACTTTAAACAAATATGACCCGTATAGATTATATTTGATATGGTATTGCATCATATTGTATCTTTGGATGAGGACATTTGTCGGATCGGCATAATCTGCAGGATTCAATTGAAAAATGATAAAGGAAGGATCGATTGCAGACGCAAGCTGTAACGATGAAGCAGTTCTATTATTAGCCAAATCCACTTCGGCCTTATGAGCCTGAGCCTCCAGATCCTCTGCATATGCATATACGTTTTCTACTCCCGATACGGTAGCGGACCCGCCTTCGTATTGTGCATAGTGTTCGGGATGCGCTTCAAGATCATCGAGATCGATGCCCTGCAACTCGATATCGAGCCCCATGGTATTGGTAGTGGCAATCAAATTATTCACATACGATGCAGAAGCTTTCGTAGCAAACAATGCCACCGATTCTACAAAATCAGCCAACGCTGCATATCCGTTTGGTTGCCTCATTGCCTGGAGTGCACCGTATTGAGCCACGTCTTTGATATCTGGAGCAGTATAGCTGCCTACAGGAGAAAGATATTCAACAAAACCTCTGATTTTATTTCGCTCATTCTGGTCCATAGAAGAAATAAATTCTGCAGCGGTCAGTACCGGCTGGCTTGCTACGGTTTTTATTGCCTGTTCAAAGACCTCGTCAGGGGCATCTGCGGGTATGGCAATCGCAGCCGCTTCTTCTTCGATGACCTGTTCAGCTTGTGCAACCATGGCATACATTGCAGGTTTGGCAAGCCGTGCGTCTTCCAAGACGGCTCGAGCCTTCAGGTGCATGCCTTGTACCCAGTAATAGGAGGCAAGACTTAATGCCGCATCCCATGAAGAAGAATCGATATCCAAAGCAGCAAGGAAACAACGTTTTGCCTCTTCTGTTTGATTCATATCCAAAAGCAACGAACCAAGATTGATAAGAATCGGGACACTTTGAACACTGTACGTTCCGTCTTTCAAACTGAGTGCCAATGCATAATGATAGAGTTCTACGGCTTCGTGTCCTTCGTTTTGCTCGAGAACTATCGATGGAGCCAAAGAGGAAGCAAAGTTGCTCACGATAATTGGGTTATCAGGGTCAAACGCTACAGATGCCGCGGCTAAAGCAACCTTGAGCTCGTTCGAATCGCCATACAGAATCACAATTCCTACAATATTCGACAAACCTTTTGCTTTTTCCGGATTACTCGATTTACCTGAAAAATCAGGTGCTGATACGAGTATACGATTCAACTCGATGCGTGATGAACCGTCCATCGAATCCAGCGAATCGCGATATATTGCAGCAGCATATGCCAGCAAAGAAGTCCTATCGAAACTTTTTTTGCTCATGATTGACGGGCTTCTTTGTTCCAAAGGAGCATTCGCCTTGTCTTGATTTACTGATTCAGTAGCTTCTTCAAGAGCTGCTTTTTCTGCTTCGTTTGGTACGGGAATTTCCATCGGAATCGGAGTAAAGCTACTCAATGCCGACGTAAACGTATAATCTACCGACGAACCGACCATATTTTCGTACATAGAGTACAAAGAAGGATCGATTGATGCAACGGAAGAAGCGTATGCATTCGTTTGGGCTGAGTAATCGTTTAATACCGGCTCTACCGCTTCTTTAACTGCTTCATTTGTCTTTTTCTCAATTAGAGATGAAACGAACATATCGATAGGACTCAAGCAGCTTGACGTTGAACATACCACCAGAACAACGATGCAGAGAATCAAGATTCTTCTTACCGAACTGAATAGGTTTGTCTTCATAATCTCACCTCATGCCTTTCAAATAACTTCTTGCACCAACCAGGTAAAAAAGCAATCAAAGCCTTTTCATACCGTAGCAAAACTCGAATGGTAATACAATGAAAATTGTTATTTTCTCATCCGCTCGCGCGCGGTAAAATAAAATGCACGGGAAAAAAGCAGGGAAATGAAAAAGTCCCACGGACCTCTGCTACACTGGGTTTACCACAACTCAACGGTAGCGAGGACACCATGGGACGAACGAAGCTTATC
>JAAYDK010000187.1 GCA_012729295.1 Spirochaetales bacterium
ACATTCCATTCCATCCATGGATACCGGTTTGCACTTCATGAAACATTACTCGGCATTCCGGCCCAGGCTTTAAGCGGATATTACCATCATATGGGCTTCAGGGTTAGCGTCTATTGATTCGCTCGACAGTTTCCAAGAGAGACATGGCGGTTTAGGGCATTATGTGTACGTATCGACGCTCGATCTGGTACAGCTTCGAATAGTCCAGATTCTGCATAGACAACCAACGATGCACTAGTCGCCTGCCTTTTGACGTATCCCAATCACGTGCAACGGCCAGATGACAAGAGAGACCTTGTTCTGGCCGATCGTGATGACAAAACCGACATTCAATCGGTCTATAGGCTGTATCGAATATTTCGCATCCGGAATCACATAAGAATGTACATCCATTGTGAGAATACAAGGTAAAAGCACAATGACCTTCGTTTCCCTTAAAGGCAGGGGCGAGAATACCGAAGGAGAAATCGGGAGCAAATTCGAGCATCAGGCGTCCGGCCATACCCAGCTCGATCGCCAGCCTTGCCTCTTCTACCAAGGGCCAGCCGGGTCGCTGGCAATAATATGCACAGATGCTGCACGAGCAAGATGGAGACGGAGGAAACCTTTTGTATAAATGATGCATGTACCTATCCACAGTTGCAAAGTGTAAGACGATGCCGCACAATATCGCCATAGGGAGAAATCATCATTTGATGCACTATGATATCGATGCTCTGCGTAAAACATACGCTGTTATCAAAGCCGGTCTCTCGTGCAGGGTTGATCAGAGCGATTATGATAAACTGGCGACAAAGCTGCCGATTATTGAAGAACTTGCACGCGTGGAAAACCGTTCGATTTCCTTATACGATATCAACCGAGCTTCTTTTTTACGTAAAGTCGACCGACATTTGGAGCTTCTGGGGTATTCAAAGAACGACCAGCCGAACGATATCGATATCGAGCGCTACCACGCGATGATCCATCCCGATGACTTACCATTCATGTACGATTCGGAAATCAAGATGTACCGCTTTTTATCCGACAAACAGGATCGGAAAAAGGAATACAAACTGGTATACGATTATCGCGTACAGAGTAAGAGCGGATCCTATATCAGATTTCTGCATCAGATGGCGATATTCGAATGCGACCGACTGGACAACTCGTGGATTATGTTGATTATATCCGACGTGCTCGAGCAATACCCTGAGGACGAATCGCCCAGACGCTTCATCATCAATACCAAAGATAACCGTATCTGTCTGTTCGACGAAGAAAGCGGTATCGTCGATCAGCTAGTCACTCAGCGCGAACGAGAGATTTTGGCACTCGTCGCGCAAGGTCTGGACAGTCAGTCGATCGCCGAGCGCTTATGCATCAGCCTTCATACCGTGAACAACCATCGTCAGAATATCCTGAGGAAGACACGAAGCCGCCATATCGCACAGGCTGCCTTTAATCTGCGATGCATCGGATTATTATAAATTTCAATCTTTTAATACTTCACGCTAAAGTCGATCAGGTTCTTTAGCGGCTGTCCAGAAAGATAACGCTCTAATTCACTGTGGAATATCGTATACAGCCTATCCTGCGTACTAGGAGAACTCCCGGCATAGTGCGGAGTAATCATGATGTTGTCCAGTTTCCACAGCGGATGGTCGGACGGTAACGGTTCGGGCTCAGTAACATCAACTGCCGCCCCTGCTATGGTTCTATTTGCCAAACACTCGTATAAGGCCGTTTGATCCACAAGCGAACCTCTACCGACGTTTATCAGATAGGCATCTTTTTTCATCATCGTAAGACGAGCGGCATTCATGAGGTTGACTGTCTCGTCGGTTGCTGCAAGACACAATACAACAAAATCGGATTTCTTTAAAACCTCGTCAAAGTTTTCAAGGGTATAAAGCTCATCAACGAATTCAGGTTTTTCCACAAGTGTGCGTTTGATGGCGACGACATGCATCTCGAACACTTTGGCTTTACGTGCCAACTCCATACCGATATCGCCTAATCCTACTATACAGATTGTCGAACCAAATAATTCCTTCGCAGGTGCCTTGCGCTTCCATATCCCCTGTTCTTGGTTGCGCTGGTAATAGGGGAAATCTCTGCATAACGCAATCATGTAGCCGATAACCAAATCAGATATCGGTTTTCCGTATGCTCCGGAGCTATTGGTCAGTTTCGCATCTGCATTGACGTAGATACCGGTATCGATATGCCTGTCGACACCTACGCTCGGCAGGTGCAGCCATTTCAGATTTTTGGCTTTTCTCACTAAATCCGGAGGAACCGATCCGGCTAAAATGTCTGCTGTTTCAAGCTGTGTTTCTGTTACAGAGTCTTTATTCGTTTCGGTGAATTTACATTGAGGGAAATCGTGACGCAACATTGCCAGATGCTGTTCGGTTAGGGTAAAGCCAATAGTATAATATAGTACGACATTTAACATGACATGCTCCCGCGTGATATCGAGTTCTTATCCATGGAGTGTAGTAAAAACGCTTCTCTCGTGCAACCGTGAATTTTTCGAAACTTCCCCAAGCGCAAATAATGCTACCGGATTTTACTTTTATATGCGCTAAAAGTTAGAACTTCCTTACAGGCCTGATATAATACGAATTATCCGTATAGGCACCTCCGGTTGCCCCGTTCCAAAAATTGACCATGGTGCCGCTACGATCGCCACTCATGCTGGAACTCCAGTATAAGTCAGCCTGAAACGAACCAAGGTTTTTACTATAAAGATTATTTCTCATGAACGTTAGCTCGTCTTGTGACGGTAAATACCAATCGTCGAAACCATTGAT
>JAAYDK010000018.1 GCA_012729295.1 Spirochaetales bacterium
ATACACTTATTCACCGACATATTCATATACCTCCCGTTCGCCGTTGAGAACTGCGAACGCATTCTCGGCAAGCGACAACATTTCCCTTTCTCCAGGGATTATGAACACAGGCGCAAGGTACGAAATACGCTGTTCTATCAATTCCATCATGAACCCATATTTTGCAAGTCCGCCGGTCAGCACCACAGCATCGACCTTACCTTCCAAAACCGCACCGTGCGATGCAATTTCCTTGGCAATCTGATACACCATCGCCTTGAGGTAGAGCAAAGCACTCGAATCCCCGTCTTCGACTGCTTTTTCCAGTTTCCGCATGTCGCGGCTTCCCCAATACGCGTACAACCCCCCGTTGCCTAAAATCTTTTTCGCCAGTTGTTCGCGTGTGAAGGTTCCCGAGTAAGCCAGACGCAGCAAATCGCCGGCTGGCAGTCCTCCCGACCGTTCGGGAGTAAACGGGCCTTCTCCGTCCAGAGCGTTGTTAACGTCAATCACTTTTCCGTAGCGGTGCGAGCCAACCGATATGCCACCGCCCAGATGGGCAACAATCATCCTTAGCTCTTCGTACCGTCTGCCCATGCGCAGAGCAACTTCGCGTGCTGCAAACTTCTGATTGAGTGCATGAAAAATACTCTTTCGCTGAATTTCGGGCATGCCGGAAAAACGGGCTTCCTCAATCATCTCGTCTACCACCACCGGATCTGCGATATAAGCGGGACAGTTACATCGTCTGGCGACTGCATCTGCGAGCAATGCGCCGAGATTGCAGGCATGCTCGCCATAGCGGGCCTCTTTCAAATCAGTCAACATCGCCTCGGTAACATGGTAGACTCCTCCCTGTAGGGGATGCAACAATCCTCCACGCCCCATAACTGCTTTCAACATCGGTTCTTTGATCGCATGAGTCTCAAGAAACCGCTCGATGATATCGAGGCGGTGCGGAAATTGGTTGATAATCGAACCAAAATGAGCAAGCGATTCATAACTATGTTCGAAATCCTCGATGACTAATTGCTGACCATTATCGAACAAGGCCAGTTTTGTTGAAGTAGAACCGGGATTGATTGCCAATATCATACGGGCAACCTTTTTTTTGTCCGTCATATAATTTCCTGTTGCTGGAGATAGGTTATCGTTGCATCGACCAACCCGAGATTCCGTTCCAGAAAGGCTTTCTTACGCAGAACACGAGGTATCGATTCCCTGAGCGTCTGAATTGACAAAAATCCCGTAACAGCCAGACAGGCACTTACCATTACGACATTCGCAGCTGAAATCAGCTGGGCTTCTTTTGCCATTTCGGTTGCAGGTACGGCGTAATACGACACATCCGTCCGTCTAGTTTTTTGGTTAACGACGGACGAGTTAACCAAAATGACTCCGCCGGGAGCCACTGTGTGCTCGAATGCATCTAACGCAGGTCCGTTCATCGCCAATAATACATCGGGCGTATCTACTACCGGAGACCCGATAGGATCATCAGAACAGATGACGCTGGCATTGGCACTACCTCCACGCATTTCGGGACCATACGAGGGAAGCCATGACACGCGGTACCCTTCGGATAATGCACACGCAGCCATTAACTCGCCTGCAGACAACACGCCCTGCCCTCCGAATCCGCCGATTTTAAACGAACGGGATGGTCGCTTCTCGACTGATGTTTTCACCGTTGGAATACCACCGGCTGTCAGCAAAGTCAGCATCTGCTGATCGTCAATCGGATGCAAAACCGGGTCTGCAGGAACCGGTACATCTTCGTCGTAATCTTTTAATCTACCCAGCTTAAAAACCGTTTCCAAATGTTCTGTTACCCATGTGCGAGCCTGAATCGGCGTCATTCCCCAGTTGGTCGGACAAGGACTCAGTATCTCGACGAATGAAAATCCTTTACGCTCAATCTGGTAGCGTAATGCCTTGCGGACTGCCAAGCGAGTCTTTAGCACTTGCTTCGGTGTAGAAAGAGAACATCGTTCAACATACACAGGTGCAGGCAACACGCTGATCAATTCAGCCATTCCGATTGGCCTACCGTCGTTGAATTGGTCGCGACCATTCGGCGATGTGAGCGTTCTCTGACCTAAAAGCGTCGTAGGAGCCATTTGTCCGCCCGTCATGCCGTAAATCGCATTATTAATAAAGAAAACCGAATAATTTTCTCCTCTGCTGGCAGCGTGAATGATTTCGGCCAGACCGATGCCAGCCAGATCTCCGTCCCCTTGATAACCGATGATAACTGCATCGCGAAGCGTTCTGCGGACACCTGTCGCCACGGCAGGAGACCTGCCGTGAGAACATTGGATATTGCCGGTATCGAAATAATAGTACGCAAATACCGAACATCCTACGGGAGAAAGGAATATGGTACGATCCTGTATGCCAAATTCCTCTATCGCCGCAGCAATCATTTTCTGAACCGTACCGTGTCCGCAACCTGGACAATAGTGGGTGCTTTTCTCTTCTGCACCACGTCGTTCGAACGTATCATAAAAGACCGATGAACGGCCAAATTTTTCATTAGTATCAGGCATCTCGACCTCCGCGAATCATGTCAGTTACCGCTTGCACAAGCTCTTCGACCTTTGGTGTAACTCCACCGACCATACCGAATCTTGCAACCTCTGTTCGACCTTTTACTGCAAGCTCCACGTCATCGGCCATCATCCCACTCGATAACTCCACCACCAATAACTTTGTCTTCCGAGCAGCAAGATCTCCTATGGCGCAAGCTGGAAACGGCCAGACCGTCTTCGGTCTGAACAGACCGGCTTTCACCCCCTGTTCGCGCAGTACGCGTATCGCAGACAATCCGATACGTGCACAAATTCCGTAGGCTACCATTACGATATCAGCATCGTCGGTGTCGATAGTTTCGTAATCGACAAGATCCGCTGATACCTGCTTATAAACAGACTGAAGCAGATCGTTATGCTCTTTCTGCAAATGCGTATTCATATGAATCGACGTGATGAGATTGTTTCGGCTTTGTGCATCTCCATAGACCGCCCAGTCTTTACGTTTTCCATGGAACACCGGTCCATCGATCGAAACCTGTTCCATCATCTGCCCGATGTATGCGTCGCTCAGGATAAAAACCGTCATGCGGTATGTATCGGCGATCTCGAATGCGTCTCTGGTCATCTCAAGCATTTCTTGTCCGGAGTAAGGGGTAAAGACGATATTACGGTAATCTCCGTGTCCGCCACCCTTGACAACCATGTTGTAATCACTTTGTTCAGGCCAGATATTTCCCAGCCCCGGTCCTGAGCGCTGCATGTCGATGATTACCGCAGGAAGCCGTGCACCCGCAAGATACGAGATACCCTCACTCATGAGGGCGATACCGGGACCTGATGATGCGGTCATCGCTCTGGCTCCCGCACTTGCAGCCCCATAGACCATGTTGATTACGCTTACTTCCGATTCAGACTGCATGAACATGCGTCCGGATAATGGAAACCAATACGCCGCACCCTGAGCTATCTCGCTGGCAGGCGTAATCGGGTATCCGAAGAAATGCGTGCATCCTCCGAGCAATGCTCCGATTACGGCTGCTTCATTGCCTTTCATCAAACGATATGCCACGGTCACTCCTCCTTTGAAGTATATACAGAAAGAGCTGCCGGTTCCGGACACACGGTAAAGCATAATCCACAGGCGGAACACCTCATCTGCTTAATGAATCGTACATATGGATAGCCTTTGGCATTGAGAGAGTCGCCGATTTCAAGACACCCGTGCGGGCATGACGACACACAGACGGCGCATCCTTTGCATTCGTCACAATGGACCTCCACGTAATTCATCAGAACCTCCAAGGGGACGCGTGTGCGGATGTTCCCTATCCATCATACAACAAAACATCACGTCCCTGTAGTTTT
The DNA here is from genome assembly GCA_012729295.1 of Spirochaetales bacterium. GTDB lineage: Bacteria > Spirochaetota > Spirochaetia > Sphaerochaetales > Sphaerochaetaceae > JAAYDK01. Next base: position 3,879 of record JAAYDK010000018.1, read on the forward strand.
TTCGGTTTATCGATCAGAATAGCCAAACCGTTGATTTTAATTTGACAGTTTATTGCATTTGTGTCAACTTAAAATAGTTGACATGTCAATCTTTCAGAAATACGGCCACCGCAGGGGACACATCAAAACGGATTACAGATATTCATTGCGCCCTCTCCTTTTTGGTCTTAGAATTGAAAGTTAAAGAAGCATATGGAAGAAATTTTTAGAGATGGTACACAATCAGAATATTCAATGCGGTCGGTAGTAACTGCATCGATAGGCCTTACCGTCGTCATTGCTTATCTGTTATCCATGAATGTACTTTTTCTTCTTATTGCGCTGCAGGCACCTGTCTGGCTCGTTACGATTGTTTTTTTTATCGTGGTTTTTGCAACGGTGCAGTTGTTATCTTCGGAAACGGTGTTCAGGCTGACTGAAAACGGGATAGAACGAGAAATCATACCGCGTTATGCATTTCTCAAAAAACTGCATCGAAAAGAATTCTTTCAGTGGGATTCGATACATTCGTACCGAATAGACCGTACGATAAACCGCCAAGGCCATGAATATCCGTTTTTGAAAGTCACCGACGATACAAAACGCACGTGGACTATCGCTGGAAAAAGTCTAGACGATGGAGCATTCATCACTTTTTCCGAAACTTTCAAAGTCTG
>JAAYDK010000188.1 GCA_012729295.1 Spirochaetales bacterium
ACCGGTAATAAATCCTACGCAGTCGACGCTGATCTGGACGGATTCTATCTTGTTCTGGAACATGCGGTATCGGGATTGTTTGCCGATGATTTTGTGTTGTATGAATACGACTTCGTTACCGAAATTGCGATTACTTCCTTAACTGCTGTAGAAGGGCATGTCGGGATGTATCGTATCGATGCGACAATTCCAGCTGAAGAACAAGGCATTATATTAGAAAGTACCAGCGATTTTTGGACATTAAAAGGGCGGGATCCCGATATGCCTGAGGAACATCCCTGGTATCAGCATCTACCGATAGTTTTATAATCAGAACAGCCACGAAGAGCCGATGGTACAGGCCAGAGGGACTTTTTCGTGGCTGAATATGTCGGTTGATTCTCCGATATTCGTTAGTGCAACAAGTGATAACGTCATGTCTTGCAACGGCTTCCATGCAATGTGCAGCACAGTTGATGCCGAGGCATCCTGTACCGAAATAATTGAGCGGAACGTAAGGGAAAGTGATTCGTTTACTGCATAACTGACTTCGGGGTAGGCGAACATGACAGGCATGGCCGTCGATGACCAGTCTCTGAACGGCCAGAAGATTGCTTCAAAACGCGCACTGAGTGTACCGCGATATCCGACACTCTGCATCCAGAAAAGCCCGCCGCTGATAACAGAGCTCTCTTTTACATGATCGCCAAACGCCGTTTGCGAACATTCAGTGGAAATTCCCATGTACCAGTCGATTCCGATATTCCCCTGCAGCGCGATGTAGGGGATGTGGAGTCTGTCGCTGTTTTTACGATACGATCCGAATCCGAATTCAAATTTTATCGGATAATCCGAATTGTAATATCTGGCTCCATATGCCATGTCGACAAGTGCATAGGGAACTTTCGGCATGGTAACGGCCTCGATAAATGAAAAATCGGTAAGCGGCAACTGCAATCCAGCCATCCATTCAGTCTGCGTTCGAAGCGAGTCGGCCCCCAGGTTCACACTGACATCTGTCGCTCCGAACATGATGTCTCCAGCGTTGAACAGAATGCCGTCTCCCCAGCTCTGGCGGGTTTTTCCGATAGTGAGCCGCATATTGGGGAATCGTGCTTTCAGGTAAGCCTGCTCGATGTATTGATCGATAGAGGTAAGGGCTCTGGTGGTATCAAACGTTATGAAAGTCTCTCCCCGGATGTTCCCTTCCCTAGTACCGGAAAACTGCAGGCCGATTCGACCGGCAGGAACATAGTTCCACTGTTGAACACTATGTTCATAGAAGATGCTATAGTAGGTGTCCAGACTCACGACTGCAGAAGCTGCAGATAGCAGAGTTGACATCGAAAGGAGCAAGAGCACCAGATACATCTGTTTCGTATGCTTCATCAACGGGTATCCTACCAGGTAAGAGAATCAAGAGAAAAAAGCGACGGATCCAAATCTTTGTTGATTTCAATCGTATCAATGATCATCCGGCTTGACGAGTCTTTTTTCAGCTTGTCTGAAATAATGGTCTCAACGGGTACCGTTCTACCGTCTACATCCATCGTCTTGATGATGTTCATCTCTTTAAGCAGTCTCTCCGTTGAAGTGTAATATGCTGCCTGCCAGACGATAAACGAATCCTGGTCGACCCACAGCTTCATGAGCGGATACGCGACGTTACGTGTTTTTGCCGTTAATGTCAGTACGTAACAATCTCGATTGCCAATCGACTCAGTACCTTCGAGTTTCGCATCGTAATTATCCAGCGTCTGTTTTTCTCCGGTCATATCTTCGTACGAGAGGTCGGAACCGAGAATGGATTGCCGTAAGGCCGCTCCTTGCAATCGAATCAACTGCTGAGCGTCGGGATAATAAAGGTAGAGATTTCCTTTTGTTCTTAGAATTTTTTGTCCACGCTCGGCCAGACTGGTGAATTCTATTAATGTATCGCTGTCGCCCTTGGACCATGCGCTAAACATACTCGTTTTCGTTCCGAATCGATCGGTAGTTTCGATCGAACCTGCCATATAGGAAGTTTCAAAGGTCTCTGCATCATCCATGGCACGAACGATCTGTTCGGCAGTTATGGCAGATAACGGCAAGAAGCTAAAAACAAACAAACAGGCGATAATGAGTGAGATGATACGTCTATACATACTTGAGAGCCTCCACAGGTTGAATTTTTGCCGCCCGTCTTGAAGGAACTAAAGTGGCGAGGGATGAAATGACTACCGCATACACATATACGAGTATGGTGGCAATCCAGTTGACGCGAGGGTAGAATACCGATGACATCTCCATATCGATTCCGCTTAGTGCATCGGTAAAATCGATACCATACCGATTTAGGTATAATGAGATGATTACACCTATGGCTACCCCGACTGCCGATCCGATGGCGCTGATGATAGCTCCTTC
>JAAYDK010000189.1 GCA_012729295.1 Spirochaetales bacterium
CCGCCGTCAGGGTTAAAACAAAAAAAGGTTCTTTACAAATACGGGTAATGATTATAGTATATCGTATACGGGATGTAGTATGCGATGTTACTGATAGATTAACGTATGAGGAAGAGTAGACCATGCAGGAAAAAGATGTAATCCAACAAGAGTATGTGCATCGAAACAGCCGGAGTGCGCTCGAGCTGTTCGATATGATTTGTGGCAACGAGGGTGCCGAAGCTGCCCATCATTTCATGTTCTATATGACCGGCACGGAATGGAAACAACGGTTTGAAGCGTTGATCGAGATACTTCGAAATCGCTATCGGAATGTTGATCATCTTACTCGTGTCAAGATGCTCGAATTCCTTACGCTACTGGCAATAGGATTGAAAAGCTATCTCATTCATCTTCGCCTGGTAGACATAATCGGGGTAGATGAAATTGAACGATCGTATCTGAAGGTCTGGAATCTGCTGCTGGAATCTGAATCTGCAGATAAAGACGCGGCGAATCAACTCTGTTCGCAGCTTATCGCATCGAATGCGAAGCAATTCGAAGCCGAAGGGATTTCCGCTGCATCTGCCGAAAGCGAGGCAGCAATTCTTGTTGGTAACAAACCTTCGCAATACGTTCGCAGGGTTTCGAAAAAGATAACTTCATCAAATTTCTACCAGTATTCGATTGAACAAAAATCAAGCCGGGAAAAAACTATCCTGGGTAATGATTATGGCGAGTTTCTCCAATATACCATGTGGTTGGGCTATTCGTTTCAGACGACCAATCCTCCGCTTATTAAAATGATTTGGGATCTCGACAGACCCTATTGGAGCAATCGCTTGCTCGAGGTAGTCGCAGAAATGGAAAGAAGTGGCGAAAAACTTGATGTTGAAAAAACTTGCTCGCTTGCTGCTATGATCGTCGTAGAAAAGGCATGTCGCCTGCTGCGCGATTGGTTTTTATTATCCGAGGGAAAGGAAGGGTACGTATGCTTTCAAGTGAATCCGATTCACAACGGGAATTCCGATGCGATGGTTTCTGAAGCGATATTCGTGTATGAAACTTTATCAAAACGATTGAAAGGAGTCCCCAACGTTTCCTTTAAACTGCCTGGAACCCGTGCAGGATTGCTTGCTGCACGCGTGTTGTCTCAAAAAGGCTATTCGCTTACGATTACGCTGAACTTTACCACATTTCAGGCAGTGGAGTTCGGAAAGGTTTTTAAGGAAAGTAAAGCACTGACTAGTTATGTGGTAGTGATGAACGGGCGCCTTGCCTATCCTGTGAGAGACGAGTTGGCCACTCTTGGGCAAAATTCGGTACCCAACGCTTCATGGTTTGCAGGAGTGGAAGTCACGCGACATATCTTCCAAAAATTCTACAGTTCGGAACAGGATGGAGGGCTTGGTCTGGATCGTGAAAAAGTGAAGATTCTGAACGCTTCCTTACGAGTTTATGGAGAGGAAATCCCCGATATTTCCGAGATTTGGGGGACGCCGCTCATCACCATTTTCCCCAACGTTCGCCGTGCGTACGATATGAAGAAACGAACCGTACCGGTTGATTCGGTTGTTCATCAAACAGAGGTTTCGGTAATGGAAGATTTGAAAAAAAGCGAATTGTTCCGTCAGGCTTGGTACGTGCCCCAGGACGACGAGTCTTTCAAACCGGATAAGGTGCTTACGCTGACAGAAAAAGATGATGCAGCGGTGCTTGAGTGGCTTCCGATACAACAGACTCTTGGGCAATTCATTACAGAATATCAAAAACTTAGAGATATTATCGAAGGCGTACTCGCGACTAAATAGAAAAACGAATGTTTTCATGGAGAGAAAAAATTATGGCAGTCTATACTTTTGGAGCTTTGCATATCGATCCTGCATCAAATCCAGCGGTTTTAAACACAGGCACCTGGGATGCACAGCTTGTCACCCATGCGTTATCGAGATGTCCCGTCGATCGCTTTTCAAACGAAGCAATTACCTCGTTACAGGGAAAAATTTCTGAAGAATTGATGGTCTTCATTGATTCACGCGGCGCTAAAAACGGGAACGACTGGTATCTGTGCCGGCTGACCGACTGCCAGTATTTTTTCATTTCTTTAGGACGTATCGATGATGTAACGCTCGCAAAACCGTTTTTCACGAAACATCTTGACGGTAATACGTATCTTTGCGCCTTCATTGCCAGCGACACGGCAATTCACAAGTATGCCACGCAGATTTGTCC
>JAAYDK010000190.1 GCA_012729295.1 Spirochaetales bacterium
ATTGTGTAAACATGACAGACCTCCAAATAAAGCGTTTCTTAATTCCTAGTAATTTACTAGGTTTTTACAATATACTTATTAGCTTGCGAATCGGCAACCGTCCCTAGATTCCAGTGTCAGATACAAAGGCTTTGTTGTGATAGCTAGTCAGACCATTGTCTTATCTTGCGAGCATAATTCGAAATAGTAGGTACTAAAGTGCTTCAAATTTGAAAGTATTGTCGATAGACAAGAACAATCGTTACACGGTATGATGTCATGTTGAATTATGAGCAAGTTTCGGGGAGGGAATTCATGGAACAGTCATTATCGTACGTATTGGTGACACCGTATACGATTGCCAAAAGCAGAACCGGTGGGGTAATTGCCAGATTATTATCGAGAGTAGATCTTGAACTTGTCGGTGCACAAATGATTGCGATGGATGAAAAAATCGCAGGTGAATACGCCAATTTTTTGCGTACGAGAGTCGATACTGCCAATAAAAAGACTTCAGACCTTCTTGCAGAATACGTCGAACACAATTTTGCTCCATCAGGAGGGAGGCGCCACCGAACGCTCTTGCTTTTGTTCAGAGGTTTAGAACCGTGTAGGAAGCTCGTCAATTTGTGCGGAGCAATATATCCTGAAAACCGCAGCGTAGAGATGCTGACAGGCGAAACTATCAGAGATACGTATGCTGATTTGATCCTGAATACGAAGAATCCCGATGAGGTAACTTACTTCGAACCTGCCGTAATTACCCCAAAGACCCAGCAAGATGCAGACGAAAGTATGAATCTGCTAGCGAATTGGTTGAAGAACGAACCAAATCTTGTCGAAAACATGTTTTATCCCAATCCGGAGGCAATCGAGCGGACACTGGTAATAATCAAGCCTGATAACTGGCGTTATTCGTCTGCCAAACCGGGCTCCATCATGGATATGTTCAGTCGCACCGGACTACGGATTATCGGGGTGAAGGTTCATAGGATGTCTGTAGCCGAAGCATTGCAGTTTTATGCTCCGGTCAAGGATGCGCTTCGAGAGAAACTCGGCCCAGTATACGGACGCAAGGCTCGCGATCTTTTAGAACATGAGCTAAAGATTGCCTTAAGTCCCGTTGCAGAGCAGGCATTGATAGATTATGTGGGGTGTGAATTTGCCGAAGATCAGTTCGAGCAGATAGTCGAGTTCATGTCGGGTCACAGACCAAGCACATGCCCAGTCGAAGAACTTAACCAGCCGGGATCGGTAAAGTGTATGATTTTAATTTATGAAGGCGAACATGCCACACGAAAGATTCGAGACGTACTCGGCCCGACAGATCCTCTGAAAGCCCCGGGTGGAACCGTTCGAAGAGAATTCGGCAGCAACGTGATGGTTAATACCGCTCATGCATCCGATTCAGTAGAAAGCGCACAACGCGAGATGGGTATTCTCAAGATCGATCACAATACCTGCAGAGAAATCATAAAAAGCTACCTGCATCTCGCCGATAATTAACAGGATAAAACATAAGGGCCATCGCAAATTTTTACGTTTGCGACAGCCCTACTTTTTATGTCCACAAAAGTTTATCGCGCTTTTTGCGGTACCAAAAATAATCCGCTCAAATCATATCCCTGTGATTCTGCAATCTGCTTCATCTGCTCGAGCAGTTCGTCTGATACTTCAGGTGTTCTTGAAAGGAACCAAAGGAATTTGCGGTCGTTATTACCGACAAGCGCCCATTGATAATTTTCTTCATCGAGTCCGAACACCAGGTAGTCGGAAGTAAACAGGCCGAAGAACTTGACTTTCAATGCTCCTGGTTCGTTCTCGTTGGGTCTCCATGCAACCGCTTGTACCGAAGTGTATCTGCCGTCCAATGATTTTTTGAACCCGCTGTTGAGTACCGTCACCCGGCCGTCTTCACGCATCGAATACTCGGCAGTAGCTCCGACAAGTGTTTTTTCAAAGGGATGCTGAAAGCGGGCTACTTCATACCATCTTCCCAAATACCGTTGTAAATCCAAAGATCCAACCAAATCGAGCGGATCATCGGCAAATTCCGTCGAGGCGCACGACACCATAGTGAAAATCGATATCAACGCCAGCATACCGATTATCGCACCGTTTCGCTTTTTCATGTGTGTTTCTCCTTTTGTATCATGTGACATACCAGTAATGCAGTCCTTATCTATTGCAGAAAGTTTTCGATATCGGCTTTTAGCGCTTGAGGTTCGACCGTCGGAGCAAACCGTTTCACCGTCTTTCCGTCTTTACCAACTAAAAATTTTGTAAAATTCCATTTCACTGAATCGCCCAACAATCCTGGAGCTTGTTTTCTCAACCAGCGATACAACGGGTGAGCATCTTTTCCATTTACATCGACCTTCGCCATCATGTGAAAGCTTACATCATACGTAAGCTTGCAGAATTCAGCAATTTCAGCAGCATTTCCCGGTTCCTGATTAGCAAATTGGTTGCAAGGAAAGCCGATGATTACGAGCCCTTTGTCTTTATATTCACGATGAAGGGCCTCAAGACCAGCATACTGTCCTGTAAACCCGCACTTGCTTGCAGTATTGACGATCAGCACTGTTTTTCCCTCCAATTGAGAAAAGCTGAATTGACTATTATCGATTGTAGCTACGGTAAAATCATATAGGGAACTATTCACATTACACCTCTCGTTATCCGTTCGGCTTGAATGTAAGCATAAAGGGAACTTATGTCAATTGTACCTTTTTCAAATCTATAATTATTATTGGTAATATTCCTGTGCCTTGATAAAGAAGTCAATCGATCCGAAATTTCCCGATTTAAGCACAAGCCAATGAGGAGCAGATACTGCATGAATCCAAGGTACGCCGGGCTCCACAAGCGGCCCGACTTCAAATGTTCCGAGATTAAGAGCTTTGACTACCGCACCGCTTGTTTCTCCACCGGCTACAATAAAATTTCGTATACCTATTTTTACTGCACGAACAGCAATTTGGGCAAAGAGTGATTCGATCATCGTGGCAATTTGGCTACGTACACAATCAGCTTGCTTGGTAGAATAGACTATTGGAGCTAGAAAATTCGTATCTTGCTCCTCTATCCATTGTGCAATCGATTCTGGATAGGTCGGATCGTCCAG
>JAAYDK010000191.1 GCA_012729295.1 Spirochaetales bacterium
ACTATGTCGAAATCTCTCAGTTTTACGAATGCAGGCATGGTTACGTTGATCGGGTCTTTATGAAGCGTCGTCAACAGTCCCTGTGCCATGAACAACCCTGACAAGGTAATAATAAATGGTTGGATTTCTAAATAAGCTATGAGATAGCCTTGTAAAAGTCCGAATGCAATGCCTATGCCAAGAGAAATAAGGACGGCTCCCCAGATGCTCGGCGTCTCTGACTGGAGAAAGACTGCACAAGCCATGGTTATTAACCCGCATACCGAGCCAATGGAAATGTCGATACCACCACCGATCATAACGATACACAAACCCAGTGTCATGATGAGGAGCGGGGCATTGAGGTTGAACAAGTCGAAAAATGTCTGAAACTGTAAAAAACTGGCTGGAAAGCTGATAATTGCAAACAAGTACATTACTACGAATATGACTGCTGCAATGAGAAATAGAATATTCGAATTCGATAGTCTTGCTTTCGGTTTGATTGCGTTCAAAGATGCCATCCTATTCCTCCTTCTTTCTGGCAATGTTTGCGGTGGAAAGAGGGGTACTGCCTTTGCTTTGGTTTACAGCAGTTTTCCCGGATCGAACCTTGTCCACGACTTTCCTGATTTTCAGTCTGACTACGGGTGATGCAATTACCATGAGGATGATGATGAAGATCGCCTTGAAAACCTTGATCATTGCGGGTTCAATTTCCAACCTGAGCAGGGTCCTGTTCAACATCTCTATGGTGTACGCACCGATAATGGAACCGGTAATGCTGAACTTTCCTCCACCCAGTGAGTTTCCGCCTATTGCCACAGCGAGAATCGCATCCATCATAATGAGCTTGAGCAAGTTGACACTATCATGACGCCCTGCCTTGTTCACTGCAATGAAACCTGCTACGGCGGTACAGAATCCCATGATCAGGAATGTCAGGAATATGATTTTTTTCGGATTGATGCCATTCAGGCGAGCCGCGTTCGGATTGATTCCTACAGTCTCGACATACAGCTTGAGATTGGTAGTCTTGAGCAACACTGCAAAAAACACGATGAAGAGGACAGTCAGGATAATCGGAGTTTGTATGGGTACTCCCGGAATTACCGTACCAATTTTGTTCGATATATCATTGGCCAGAATGGGGGATAGTTTACCGTCAATCATGAAGGCTATCGATCTGCCCCCCGTAAACAGTATGAGGGATGCAACCATCGGCTGAACCTTGAATACCGAAACCAGGACACCGTTGAATGCACCAAGCGCCAAGCCGGCAATGCAACTGAAAAGGAAACCCACTAGTATGGTAAACAGTGTGACCTCACCGGCTTGCAGGACAAACAGGACAAATATTGCTGAAGTAATGGTGGCACTTTCCCCGATGCTGATGTCCTGCCCCCGTGAAGCTGCAGTAACCAACGTCATGCCTATGGACAGGATGACCAACTCGGCTGCCCCGAAAAAAATGTTCGGGATATTTCCGTAGAGAGCACCGTTTACCATAGTGATGGAAAAATAATCGGCTCCCTTTATCAAATTAATGATAATGAGCAGTGCCAGAACCGAGAGGGGAAGAAATAGGTAAGAAAAGTTTTTTATCGATGTGCGCATGTGGTCTTCCCCCCCTGTGCAATCACGTTCATTACATCGTTCTCCGTCAATTCAGTTCCCTTGAGTTCCGCAATGATTTCACGGTCTTTCATGACTATCAACCGTGAACAGGTTCTCAGCATCTCTTCAATCTCCGAAGAGATGAATGTCAAGCTCATCCCTTCACTTGCGAGCTTGAGCACAAGTTTCTGAATCTCGACTTTGGTCCCGACATCAATGCCACGGGTTGGTTCATCCAGAATCAGGTACTCCGGGTGGGTGAGCAGCCATCGGGCCAAAATGACTTTCTGCTGGTTGCCCCCGGAAAGAGATTTGATCGGTGTATTGGAATTCGGAGTCTTGATGTTCAGCTTCTCAATATACTCATCAGCAAATGCCTCTGCTTGTTTCATTGAGAAAGGTTTGAAAAATCCTTTCATGACCTGCAGGGTTAGAATGATATTATCCCGCACCGACAGGTCGTCGATGATGCCATCGTCCTTACGATCCTCCGGCAGGTATCCTATTCCGTGTTTTATAGCATGCAGGGGTGTTTTGATCTTCACCTGCTTGCCCTTTATTCTCACTTCACCGCCGGTTACTTTGTCTGCCGCAAAAATTGCGCGGACACTTTCACTGCGTCCGGAGCCGAGCAGTCCGGCAAACCCGTTCACTTCACCTTTCTGTATGTTGAAGTTGAAAGGTCTTACTCCTGCAGAACTCGAAAGGTCCTTACTTTCAAAGACAGGGACGGTCGTATCGGATACAACCGGCTCATGTTTTTTAATCTTGGTAATATCCTCAAGTTCATTCCCCAGCATCTTCGAAATCAGATTGAATTGGGAGAGTGCGGATGTTTCATACTCGCCAACCAGTTTTCCATTGCGAAGTACGGTGATTCTATCGCTGATTTCATATACCTGTTCGAGAAAGTGAGTGATAAAAATGATACCCACACCCCGTTCTTTCAGCTCACGCATGAGAACAAAGAGCTTTTGTACTTCGTCTTCATCAAGAGAGGATGTTGGTTCGTCGAGTATGAGAATCTTGCAGTCCATATCGACGGCGCGGGCGATTGCTATCATCTGCTGCACCGCAATCGAACAGCTCGAAAGTTCCTGAACCGGGCTTGCCGGAATACTGAGAGATTCAAGCAGCTGTACCGCCTTTTCGTTCATCTGCTTCCAGTTGACGAATGAGCTGTGACTACGGCCGATGAACATATTCTCAGCTACAGTCAAATTAGGACAGAGCATGATTTCTTGATAGACTGTGCCTATTCCTTTCTTTTGCGCATCTTCCGGTGCCTTAAAGTGGATAGGTTCTCCCTGTAAAGTAATTATGCCGGCATCTTTTTCATAGACTCCTGTAATGACTTTGATCAGTGTGGATTTTCCTGCCCCGTTCTCGCCCATGAGCGCATGAATCTCACCCTTTCGGAGTTTGAAGTCCACGCTATCCAGAGCTTTGACCCCAGGAAATGATTTGCTGATATCTTTCATTTCGAGTATGGTTTCTGACAACAATCGAGGATCTCCTTATACTCATATGAAACAAGCTAGGTGCAATGCAGTATGCAGAATTATATCCGTATACCGCACTGCACGCATAGCATTGTTGTGATCAAAACTCTTTCAGATACTTATCTGGTGATTACACCCTTGCCAGGATCTGCGTTGATGCCCCACTGGTCGATCAGCGCATCGGTAATCGTATCAGTTGTCAAGAGAAGCTCTTCCTGATAGATAATTCCGCTTGGGATATTGCCACTTTTGATCCATTTGGAAATCTCAGCTGCCTGACGGGGGTTGCACTGCATGTCTGCATCCCAGTAACCAGATTGTACGTTACGAAGAGCAAACCGGTTAAAGTCAAATCCAATTACCTTGACCTTGCCGTCCTTGCCATGGGTGATCCCAGCTGCTTCGAGAGCCTGAACAGCACCTTGTGCCATACCATCGTTTTCTGCGTAGATGACGTTGAAATCCTTGCCTGCAGCAATTGCAGCTTCAACAACTTTGCGGGCTTCTTCAAGGCTCCAGCTGTCTCCACCAGTTCCGTCGGCAACTATATTAAGTTTCCCTGCTTTTGCGGCATCGAGTACGGCACCGCTGCGGCCGATTTCAGCTGCAGAACCCATCTGTCCGCGAATAAGGATCAGATTGATCGGATCAAGACCAAGGCCCAGTACCCATTCCACTGCCTTTGCACCTTCATAAGCCATATCCGAGAGAAGTGCAGCCTGGTAATTGGATTCGGCCGTATCAATTGCGCGGTCAAAGAGAATTACCTTGATACCTGCATCTTTTGCGGACTTAAGAGTGTCATCCCATCCGGACGCGTTTGCTGCCGAGATTAAAAGATAGTCCACTCCGTCTCGAATATAGCCTTTCGCCGCAGCAATCTGCTCGCTGTTGTCCATCGTGTTGGTCTGTTTAGCATCGTATCCGTTGGCTGTTGAGAAGACAGTGTTCATATCTTCAACGTTAGCCTGCCGATATCCGGATTCTTCTGGTGGCAGATTTACAATGCCCACCTTGATTAGGCCGGACTCCTGCTGACCAGCGGCGAATAGAACGCCCGAACCAAGTATAACCAGAACCAGTAAAATACCTAGAATTTTTTTCATGTTCTCCTCCTTTTAAGGAATCATAAAAATTGGATAGCTGTGTAGCGGCAACGCCGCTTCAATCAATAAAATCCTAAGGTCTGCTAATCCAGAAGTACATGAGGTATTCTATCGGGTTTGGTATAATATTTTACGCTTTCAAATTAAATCTTGAAAAAGGAAAAATAATGTTTGTTATTTTATGAAAATCTTTCGTTTTCTTCCGATAGTAGATGAATTTGAACTGTAAAATCAGCTTGGAGGGTGTGCTTACCGGAATTGCTTCAAAGCAGCTATCTCTCGTACTAATTATGAAACGGATATATGAAGTCGCTACGATAATTTAGGGTGACATAAGCATGAAATACTCATCGGTAGCGTTTTTGCATCCTGTGTATCATTAAATTATTTGTTGACTTGGTTTATAATTCAAAGTTTAATCTAGCTAGGGCAGTGTAAATAAATCATGACAAAAAAAATACCGATCAACACTTGCGGCTTTGATAAACTCATCGATTATTGTGGGGGTTGGGACGGATTATCACATGAATAATCGTGGATACTTTGCAAGTGGGATTCCCTTCACTAGGATAGGAAGCGGTCCGAAGCCCTTGATCGTATTCGAAGGGCTTACCTTCGAACATAAGCCGCAGCCGGCCGCCATGGTCAAGCTGTACGCTTTTCTTGGAAAGGACTACACCGTCTACAGTGTGTTGCGCAAACCCCATCCACCGAAGGGGTATTCCTTGGATGACATGGCGAATGACTATGCAACGATAATCGGCGAGGAGTTTCCCTTTCCCGTTGACATTATCGGCATCTCCACGGGAGGTTCGGTTGCATTGCACTTCGCCGCTCTGCATCCCAATCTGGTACGACGATTGGTTATCCACAGCAGTGCTCATACTTTAAACCAAAAAGCAAAGCAGTTGCAATTGGATGTTGCCCGGTATGCTGAAACCGGAGAGTGGAACAAGGCTTGGAGTGCACTCATTGAGACAATATACCCGCGAACGGGATTCCTCTCGCTTCTCTCTAAACCAATTATCGGATTAAGTGCATTTCTGCTCTCCCTCGCTCATCCGAAGGATGCCACCGATTTGGTCGTGACGGTTCTGGCGGAAGACAAGCATGCTTTCCAAGACCGGCTGAGTGAAATATCCTGTCCAACACTGGTTGTGGGGGGTGAAAAGGATTTCTTCTATAGCCCTGAGCTTTTCAGAGAGACAGCTGCAGGTATTCCAGATGCTGCACTGTGTCTCTATCCAAAGATGGGCCATCCTGCACATGGCAAGCGGTTCAAAAAGGATGTTCTGGCATTCCTTCGGGTTTAATTGAGTTCAACCACCAAGTCGCTGTCCTGGGGGAAGTGTTCTGTGAATCCGATGTCGCCGCGTTCGAATGCATGTATGTCTCAAAAATAGATGTACGGTCAGAGTCGATCGACCGATTGCCCCTAAAACCGGAGGGATATGCCGCCTAGATGTTTGATCAAAGGCAGCACTTCGATATGATCCTTGTCCCAGATAAGGAGACGGCTGACAGAAAAGGGATCGTGTTGTTGCCGGTTTTCTCACATGGACGGGAATCTCTTCTTGTATATATTACACCATGGCGTGCCATAGATGGTAAAACCGAGCATGTAAGCCGTTTTATTCCCTGAAGAAACCATTCACATAATCATAAGCACTCGTATGTTTCAGCCATACGATGTTAAACTCGTGTTCCAAGGCCATGTCCGCTACCATAAACTGCGCGAGGTTTTGGTCGGTATCCGCAACCGGCTGGTACACGAAGCTGATTCCCAGTCCGAGGGAAACCAGTTTTTTCAATGGCTGGAAGCTCGAGAGTATGGTTGTCCGGTTGAAGATTGACAGGTCATATCCCCGGCTCTTCAGCTCACGCTCAAATATATCCCGCGTTCCCGATCCCTCTTCCCGAAGGAACAGATTCTGTCCGGATAGTGATTGGACGGGAATTATCGTTCCTGCAAATGGATGGCGGAGGGCGCAGATTCCTATAAAACGCTCTTGTCTGAGCAATCTCACTTCGTACTTCTTCTTTTCAAACGATCCCTCCACCACGATAAAATCTAATTCGCTTGCATCAAGCATCGACAATAGCCTTGATGTGTTTGCAACCACCAGCGAAAGATTGTTATGTTCGGTTTCGAGATATCGTGCAAGATACCCATCCAAAACGCTGTCTCCAATGCTCTTGGTCGCCCCCAGGCGCAAGACCCTCCGTTCGGTACGCCTGAGTTTGGAAAACAACTCTGCTTCATTGTAATGTTGTGATTCTGCAAACTGCTTGAGAAGCAAACCATCTTCAGTGATGTATAGTCGTCTTCCCACATACTGAAACAGCTTGGTGCCATATTCCTCTTCTAGCGATTGAATTTGTTTGGTGACTGCCGGCTGGGTCAGATTCACTTCCTCGGCTGTTCTTCTATAATTCATAGTATTACATAATGTTAAGTATGTTTTGAGTCTAGTGTCCATACAACGCTCCTTTGATAACTATTTGGAATTGAACTATAGAAACAATTCATTAGATTTTATCATTAAAACTTGCTAGCATCAACAGCGAAATCATATGTGAAAGGATAGCTACTATGAAAATACAAGACTCACTCAGCACGTATGGTCCCGGAGTACTGCTGGCAGTCGTGATCGCCGCTGCTGCGAAATGGATTGAAGCTCTGCTGCCCCAAGGCATCATCAGCGCGTCGGTCATAGCATTGTTCATCGGTATGATTTTCCGCACCGTCAAGAAACCCGGCAGCGCCTACCAGGCGGGCATCGCCTTCTCCTCGAAGAGACTATTGAAATTCGCCATCATCTTCCTCGGAGCAAACCTGAATATCGCCACGATCATGCAGGTGGGAAGGATGTCCTTATTCATTATGGTATTTACTCTCGCAACCTGTTTCGGTGGTGGCTATTTCACAGGAAAAGCCCTTGGCTTGAACTGGAAGATGTCCAATCTGATTTCTGCAGGCACCGGCATCTGTGGTGGTTCCGCCATCGCCGCCATCGCCCCGGTCATCGGTGCCGAGGACCGCGACATCGCATTCGCCATGAGCGCAACTTTCCTCTTCGACATGGCCATGATCCTGGTGTTCCCTCTGATGGGACAATGGCTGGGCATGAGCGATACGGCCTACGGGCTTTGGGCCGGAACCGCAGTCAACGACACGTCTTCGGTGGTAGCTGCCGGCTACAGCTTCAGCGAGCGGGCAGGAGATTTTGCCGTTATGGTCAAGCTTACCCGTACTTTGTCGATCATTCCTACGGTTCTGATTTTCAGTGCTATCAATTTCCGTATCAAACGCAAAAACCCAACAATCGAGCATCAAACAGCGGCTGTTATTTCGATCATCCCATACTTCATCGGGTTTTTCCTGATTGCGGCGGTTCTCAACAGCGTCGGCCTCATCCCGGTTTCCCTATCATCGGCCATGAAAAATGTGAGCAAGTTTCTGATGGTGACTGCACTTGCCGCCATCGGGCTGAATACGAACTATAACGAGATGAAGAAAGGGGCGATGGGGCCTATGCTGCACGGCTTCATCATCTCGCTGCTGGTGGCGGTGGTTGCTCTGGCGGCAATCGGAGTAGAGCAGAAACTCGGATTATTCGCCTAAAAGTCCATCAAATCCTAACCAGGATTCACTATCTTCGTACATTC